>DASPYG010000164.1:0-3856 GCA_035636885.1 Candidatus Nitrosopolaris sp. | reverse complement strand
AGCCTCGTACTCCACTCGGACATTCCGGTCACGCTGGTCGAGCTGCCTTCGAGTCGGCTTGACGAGACGGCTGAGACGATCGCGTACTACATTGTCGCCGAGGCGATTGCGAACGCCCAGAAGTATTCGCGCGCCTCCTCGA
The DNA here is from genome assembly GCA_035636885.1 of Candidatus Nitrosopolaris sp. Classification (GTDB taxonomy): domain Bacteria; phylum Chloroflexota; class Dormibacteria; order Dormibacterales; family Dormibacteraceae; genus UBA10449. Next base: position 3,714 of record DASPYG010000164.1, on the reverse strand, counting down.
TCCAGGTCCGCATCGTCGCGGGAGTGGACAGGCTCCGCATCGAGGTCCTCGACGACGGGGTGGGCGACGCGGCGGAGCGCCCGGGCTCCGGCCTCGAGGGCCTCCGGGATCGTGCCGAGGCCATTGGAGGGACGATGGAGCTGAGGAGCCGCACAGGCGAAGGCACGCGACTCGTGGTTGGACTTCCGGCCACTAGAGGCGACTGAAACAGCGCTGAGCCCAGGTTGCGCCGAAGCTTCATCCCTTAGGGGCGATTCCTTGGCGGCCTCCCCTGCGATTTGCTCATTCGTGTCGTGGTAGCGGAGAAAACTGAGCGGGGCCAGAAAGGCGGGGCAGGCCGCCGCATTTCAGTGGTCGTGCTGCTCGGTCGTGCTGCTCGTGTTTGCGTGCGTGCTGGCGCCGGATCAAAAGTTCGCCCGGATCGGCGACGGGTCCTGGCCTGCCGCTAGCTCGGTGGTTCCGCCGGCCCTGGCGGCGTCGGAGTTCTTGAACGCGTCACTTCGGAACACCACGCGGGCCCCTCCGCGCCCATCCAGCGCTCACTGGACCGAACTTTGCCCTCAGGGTTGGTCACATCACCCGTATCGGATGAGGGCCGTCTGCCTCTACCGCGCCAGACTTCCGTACCCGGGACACCATCCGGATCGAACCAAGGAGGACCAAGCTCAAGGGTCCGCTGGACAGCGGCGTGCTTACACAGGGCGAGTTCGACGCTCAGAAAGAGAAGATCCTTCAGAACATCTAACCCGGAGGTTTGTGGAGTGGTGCCAGGATGAGCAAGAAGCGCGGAGTGCTTGTCTGGGTCTTGTTCGCGCTGGCGACGATCCTGTTGTTTGTTTCGTCGCTCACGGTCTGGTCGAAGCGTCAGCTGCTCGACGACGATGCGTGGGCACACTCGTCGACGCAGCTGCTGGCAAACGACGAGGTTCGGGGCGCGATCGCGCAGAAGCTCAGCGACGCACTCTTCCAGCGAGTCGACGTAGAAGCCCAGCTGCGCGAGCGGCTGCCGGCGCAGAGAAAGGGAACTGCCGCCGTACTGGCGGCCGCGCTCCAGAACACCGTCGTGCCCACGGCCGCCGACAGGCTGCTGCAGCGGCCGAGGGTGCAGGCGCTTTGGGAGAACGCCAACAAGCGCGCCCACGCGGCTGTTCTGCGGGTGCTGGAGGGCAAGGATCTGGGCAAGAACGGGAACATCTCGACCGCGAACGGAGAGGTCACGTTGGACCTGAGACCGGCGATCATGAGGCTGGCGACACGGCTCGGGTTGGAGGACAAGCTGAAGGCAAACGCCGATCCGAACGCCGGCCAGCTCGTGATCATGAAGTCGAGCCAGCTCAGCGCCGCCCAGACGGCGGTGAAGATCCTCAAAGCGCTGAGCTCGCTGCTCCTGATCGCCGTCGTCGCCCTCTACGCGCTCGCGATCTACCTCGCGCAGGGGCGGCGCAGGCTACTGCTCGGCGCGACCGGGGCGAGCCTGGTGTTGGTCGGCCTGGTGATCGCCTCGCTCAGGCGCTTCCTGGGCGGGGCGATCGTCGACGCGCTCGTCAAGACGGAGGCGAACAAGCAGCCGGTGCGCGTGATCTGGTCGCTCGAGACGACCGTGTTGCGAGACATCGCGGTCATCCTTGTCGTCTACGGCGCGTTGGTTCTCCTCGCTACGGCCCTCGCAGGCTCGAATCGAGTCGCAGTCGCCTTCAGGCGCTGGCTCGCACCTTCGTTCAGACATCATCCGATCGTCGTCTGGGTGGCCGCTCTCTTCGTGTTCCTGCTCCTGCTCGCAGTGGGGCCGACGGCCGGCGATCGGCAGCTGCTCGGGGTCGCGATCCTTGCCGCCACGACCGCCATTGCCATCGAGGCGCTGCGGCGGCAAACGCTACGGGAGTTCCCGGAGGGTCCGCACCCCGCAGTCGCGAAAACTCCCGGGACGACCTAGCCGCGACCGAGGGGGGATCCCGGGCACTTCGATTGCTCAAGAATCAGGTCACCAGCGTCCTCGTCGTGCCCGCACTGCTTTTGTTGCTGCGATCGAGCTGATCGGCCGGGCGCGACCGCCGCTGCCTGCCGAGCTCGGTTCGCCGATCTCGGCCGGCTAGCGGTCGTCAGGTCGCGACGAGCTCGCCGTGCCGCGCCACGGCAACCGCTTCCAGCCGGGTGTGAACACCGAGCGCCCGCATCAGGTGGCGGATGTGGTTTCGAACCGTTTCGAGGCTCAGGTGGAGCTCCTGGGCGATCTGTGCGGTCGAATGGCCGCGATCCAGCAGGCGCAGCACTTCGGCCTGTCGCGGAGTGAGGCGAGGATGCGGCGGGCGCTCCTCGTCCTCCTCGACGTTGACGACCTCGCCGAAGACGCCAACGATGTGGCCCCCGGAGTAGAGCGGCACAGAGCTGATCTCGACTTTGATCCGGTCGCCGTTCGCGTCGATGAGGACGCCCTCGACGTCGGTCACTTTGGCACCCCCCACGACCTTCTGCGCGAACACCTCGCGCGCGTGGCGGGTCTCTTCCGGAGCGCACACCGAGGTGTACTGCCGCCCGCGTACATCGCCGACGACTTTTCGGCCCGCCGGATTGATCCAGCGGATGATCCCGTGCTTGTCGATCACGTAGGCGGGCACGTTGATCGGCTCGAGAGCGCCTTCGACGTCGGCGTCGAGCGCACGTAAGTGGGACATCTGCCGATTCTCACACGCAGGCCGCGCCGCTTCATCGCCCTAAAAGGGCGATCTTCGGTCAGCGGTTCGCCAAGCCGAGCTGGGTTATCCAGAGGGCGATCAGAAGATCGTCTCGGAGTTGCTCGAGACCGAAGATCGTCGGCTTCACGCTGTCGGCTTCACGTTGTGCCTCCGCAAGCGCGAGTGCTTCCTCGACCGTCACCAGTGCGTGCCTCAGTCGCGCCCGTCGCCTGTAGACATCCATCGGTACCGGGGGTTTTTCGGACCCCGCCTCGTTGCCGGATTCCATGGGGCCAGCGTCGCTCCCCTGCCAAGCCGTGCGCTTGACCTAGCCAGGTCAAATAGCCGGAGCCGCCCTCACGTTGCATCAAGCAGTACGAGAAGCATCGTCGCAACTCCGAGCAGCGCTCCCACACCAGCGAAAATGATGGCGGCGCGATTCGCGAGACTTGTGTACTCGCCACGTGAAAGCGCGGCTTCTACCTCTCTGTGTCTTAGGTAGCCATACGACACGAAGGCGACACCCACAATCGCGAACGCAACCCCGATGAGCTGAAACGGCCACGTCGGCCCGCCCGACAGTTCTGGCACAAGCCTCCCCGCGCCGAAACTCACCGCGAAAGTCGTGAGACCTGTCCTCCACCAGGCGAGATACGTGCGCTCGTTCGCAAGCCGCGTGCGTCGCAATGCGTCGCGCGCCTCATCGAACTCCGCGGCCACACAAACTCCTTCGCCACACGGACCGACATTCCCTCTGAAGTCCGGCTGCCCCACGGGCAACCCTCGGGGCCAGCGGTTGACACTGCGGAGCCCTGTCCGATAATCGAGCGATGGGGCGGCTCGAGGAGATGTACCGGCGCTCACTCGAGGACCAGGAGGCCTTCTGGGCCGCGGCTGCGGCCGCGATTGAGTGGGACGAGCCATGGCAGCAGGTGATCGACGACTCGCGCGCCCCGCTCTACCGCTGGTTTGCCGGCGGACGGATGAACACGTGTTACAACGCGCTCGACCGCCACGTCGAGCGCGGTCGTGCCGACCAACC
>DASPYG010000163.1:0-33372 GCA_035636885.1 Candidatus Nitrosopolaris sp. | reverse complement strand
GTCCTGGACCAGGATCTGCCGGTCCGGCATCTGGTAGACGGTGACGCACCATTTGTTGAGGGTGCGCGAAACCTCGACCTCGAAGTCCTTCTCCGCGGTCTCGTACTTGACAACCTTGTCGTCGTCGAATCTTCTTCGTCCAGAAATAGCCATAGGTGCATCACTCGGGTTGGGAATCGGCTCATAGAGCGCCCTCAAAGTATAGCCCTCTGCCGGGGCACTCCAAACCTCCGCCGGGCCGCTCGCCGGCTACTCCTGGAGGAGCTCTCTCAAGAGGGGCGCCAGCTCCTCGCGGAGGCCTTCGCGGCGCATCGCCAGGGTCAGGTTTGCACGCAGGTAACCTGGCACCGTGCCGGTATCGTAGTAGTCGCCTTCGAACTCCAGCCCCACCACCGGATGGGTGCCGACCGTGCGCATGATGGCATCCGTCAGCTGGATCTCGGCGCCCTCCCCTGGTGAGCCCCGCTCGAGCTCGTTGAACACGGCGGGGGCGAGCACGTAGCGCCCGATGATGGCCAGGTCAGAGGGCTCGGTGCCCGGCTTGGGCTTCTCGACCATGGCGGTCACGTTGTGGAGCCGGCCGTTGGAACCGTCGGTCACCACCACCCCGTAGCGCCCAACCTGGCTACGGGGAAATCGGCGCACGGCGAGAACGGTGGCGCCCGTCTGGCTGTAAGCGTCGATGAGCTGCTTCAAGCATGGATCGGCATCGCCGAGGATGACGTCGTCGGCGAGAAGAACCGCGCATGGCTCACCTTCGACGAGCTTGCCCGCCGTCCAGACCGCGTGGCCCAGCCCCAATGGCTCCTTCTGCTGCGTGTAGACGATCCGGACGCGGTCGCTTAGAACGTCGACCTGCTTGAGGATCGCGAGGAGGTCGTCTCGGCCCCGAAGACGAAGGTAATGCTCGAGCTCGAGGGAGCGATCGAAATGGTCGACGATGGCGCGCTTGCCGCCGCCGGTGACCATGATCACCTCTTCGATCCCGCTCGCGATCGCTTCCTCGACGCCGTACTGGATCGTCGGCTTGTCGACCAGCGGCAGCATCTCTTTCGGCTGGGCCTTGGTGACGGGCAGGAAACGCGTACCCAAACCGGCGGCCGGAAAGATGGCTTTGCGCACCCGGCCAGTGCTCACGAACGGAGGCCCCGACGAGAGATTTGGCGGATCGGCGGCCCAGATGCTAGGAACCGACGAGCACGCGATGGAGCGCATTCGTCATGCGCGACAGAGCGCGCGCAGGAGATGACAACGTAGATGGGCTGCCTAGACGCCAAAGATCCGGCGGGGATCTCTGTTCGCGAGCACCAGGTCACGATGGACAATCTATAGCGTGAACGCGTTCGACGGCATTGCGCCTGGCCTCGAGGGCCGGCTGGAACGTGTCGTCGACGGCGAGCTCATCACACGCCACGTCGGAGGAAAAGGGACGTTTGCGACCCCGGCGATGATCGGGCTCATGGAGATCACCAGCCACCGCTCGCTGGAAAGCCTTCTGCCCGAGGGCCAGACCACGGTGGGCTATGAGGTCCACGTCCGACACGTCGCCCCTGCCCCTCCGGGCAGCACGATCACGGTCACCACGAAGCTGACAGAGGTCAAGGGCAACAAGCTCTACTTCGACGTCGCGTGCCACCTGGGCGATGTGCTGGTCGGCTCCGGCACGCACAAGCGCGCCATTGTCGCCGCCGATTTCTAATCCGGTTTGGACTTCGGTTTCTTCCTCTTGCCGGCGATGTGCAGCGCGAGCTTCTTGAGACCTGGGTTGACGGCTATCACCTCGGGTCCCCGTACCTTCTTGTCCCGAGCCTTGACGTGTGCACTTTCCCGCGGTTCGATCCGGTCGAGCTCGTCAGTCATCCACCTATCATTGACCGAGCGTTGAGGGAAGTCGAGTCCGACACCGTTGGGGTCACCCCAAGCTCGGTGGAGGCAGCCGCGCGCGACCTCGCCCCCTACCTCGCCCCCACCCCCCTGCAGTACTCCCGAGCCTTCACGGACAAGGCCCGCTGCTACGTCCATATCAAGGTCGAATCCATCCAGCCCATCCGGGCCTTCAAGGTCCGAGGCGCGCTCACCAAGGTGATGAGGCTTCACCCCGAGGAGCGGTCCGCGGGCGTGATCACGGCGTCAGCGGGAAATCACGGCCAGGGTGTGGCCTACGCCGCAGCGGCCTTCAACATCCCCGCCACCGTCTACGTCCCCGAGACCGCCAACCAGCTCAAGGTCGAGGCGATCCGCCGGCTCGGCGCACAGGTGGTGCCGGCCGGGCGCAACTACAACGATGCCTACCTCGAGGCGATGCGCCACCAGGAGCAGGGCGGCGCAACTTTCGTGCACGCATTCGACGACCCGGACGTCATCGCCGGCCAGGGCACCATCGCGGTCGAGCTGCTGCGCGACCTCGAGGACGTCGACACGGTCCTCGTGCCGATCGGCGGTGGCGGGCTGATCGGCGGCATCTCGGTCTACCTGAAGGAGAAACGGCCGCATGTGAAGGTGATCGGAGCCGAACCTGCAGGGGCGGATGGCATGCGCCGCTCGCTCGAGGCAGGGCGGATCGTCACCCTCGACCGCGTCAACACCATCGCCGACGGGCTCGCCGCATCAGCGCCGGGAAAGCTCACGTTCGAGCTGGCCAAACGCTATGTGGACGAGGTCGTGCTCGTGCAGGAGGCGGAGATGCTGCGCGCGATCAGGCTCGTGTTCGAGTGGGAGCACCTGCTGGCGGAGCCCGCCGGCGCGGCAGCCATCGCCGCGCTTCTCTACCACTACAGCCCCAGCCCGAATGAGAAGGTGGTCGTCATTCTCTCTGGTGCGAACATCACCGACGAGGTCATGATCCGCGCCCTCAAGTCGCGCTGAGCGCGCTACGCTGACATCGTTCTCACTCAGCTGGATTTGGGGGTTGGCGCATGAAGGCATATGTCCTGATCAACGCGTCGCCAGGGCGGGCGCTCGAGGTGGCCAAGAAGATGGAGGGCACCAGCGGGATCACCGCTGCGGATGCGATCACGGGCGAGTACGACGTCATCGCAGTCTGTGAAGCCCCCGACGTCAACTCGATCGGTTCCTTGATCGTCGACAAGATCCAGAAAATCGATGGTGTCTTCAAGACCGTCACCTGCCTGGCGGTGAAGTAGAAAAGGGAGACCATGACCACGCTCGACAACCGGCCGAACACCGCACTGCTGGTCGTCGACGTGCAGGAAGGAGTCGTCGGCGGGGCTCACAAGCGCGACGCGGTCGTCGCGAACGTCGGCAGCCTTGTCGAGAAGGCGCGGCGGGAACGGGTCCCTGTCATTTGGGTCCAGCATTCCGACGATGGGCTTGCGAGGGGGAGCGACGACTGGCGGATCGTTCCCGAGCTGAGTCCCGGCGAGACGGAGCCGCTTGTCGAGAAGAGCTATGGCGACTCCTTCGAGAACACCAACCTCGAGACCGTGCTGTCGGGCCTCGGAGTGGGGCGACTCCTCGTCGTCGGCGCAGAGACCGATGCATGCATCCGCTCGACGCTCCACGGCGCGTTCGTCACGGGGTACGACGCGACCCTCGTCAGCGACGCCCACACGACGGGGGACCAGACGGCATGGGGGGCGCCGCCGCCGGACCTTGTCATCGCGCACTCGAACCTGTACTGGAAGTACCAGACGGCGCCCAGGCGAACGGCCGGCACGGTCGAGAGCAAGGATGTCGACTTCGGCGGCACGTCCTGACGGCCGACGACGCCTAGCTGCTTGGCGGTGAGGTAGCCTCCTCAGGCCGGCCGAGCGGGACCCCAGGGAGCTCCGACAGCCAGGAAGCCATCTGCGGCATCGCCTGCTCGAAGCTGCCGATCGAAGGCGACCAGGTGAGCTCCCGGCGTGACTGCGAGTCGTCGATCTGGTGGGCCTTGCCGATGGCGTCGACCGCGAAGACGTTCGGCCAGACCTGCTCACCCCGAGGCGCCGTCGCCTCAGCGGTCAGCGCGCGCACGTAGGCGAGGTCGTGGGGCAGGTTGACGATCTCGGCCCCCACGCTTGCGGCGCGGGCGCAGGACTCCAGGAGGTCCCGCCACGTGGCGTCGAAGCCGCCCACCAGGTAGATCTTTCCCGCCCGGCCCCGGTCCGCCGCGGCAAGGCAGGCACGGCCGACGTCCTCCGCGGCGACGAACGTTTGCATGACGCGGCCGCCCCCGGGCAGCCACACGCGTCCTTTGGCCAGCGACCTCATCAGATTGGGCAGCATCCAGTCCTCGCCCAGCCCGAAGATCCGCGCCGGCCGCAGGACCAGGATCTCGAGATCCGGCGCAGCGTCGAAGAGCCAGGTCTCTTCGTCCAGCTTGAGGCGCTCATATGCGTGCGAAGGCCGCAGCTTCGACTTCTCGGTGATCTTGGCGACGTGGTCGGGGCCGTATACGTCCGCCGTCGAGACGTGGACGACGCGCCGGACGCCCGCGCGCCGCGCAGCATCGACGATCCTCTGGAGCAGCTCCGGGGGCTCGCGCCGGTATCGGAGCCTGCGCGCCGGCGACCAGGTCTGCGCGCAGCTGTGCACGACCTCGACCGACTTGATGGCGTCAGCGAGAGTCTCATCGTCGACGTCCGCGCGCAGCTCGATGACGGGCGCCTCGACCGCCAACGCTCTCGATACATGGTTGCCGAGGAACTCCCCGGCGCCGATGACCAGATGCAAAGCCCCCGGATTAAAGCACGGGCTACGGTGACCGTTTAATGCGTGGGGCGGCGCTCCCGTCGTCGTTGGAGGCCGGTGGTGATCGCGCGCTGCACGTTGTCGACCACCTGCGCGACTCTCTGGCCCACCGTCCACCAGGCCGGCGGATCAGGCCGTATGGGCGGGCCGATCGTCACGTCGATATTGCCGAAAGGCCGCAGGGCATCGGTGCCTCGCACCGCGACAGGCGAGATCGGCACCCCGGCCTGGAGGGCGAAATGGCCGATCCCGACCTTGAGCGGCCGCAGCGCCCGCCCGCGCGAGTAGCGGCCCTCGGGAAAGATGAGCACGACCCCTCCTCGCTCGAGGATCTGATAAACGGTACGCAGCCCGGCCTCGTCCAGCTCGCCGCGATGGGGGGAGATCGGGAAGACGCCGACCAACGGCAACAGCCGCCGTTTCCATGCGCGGTTGAACACCGTCTCCCGCTTGGCCATCGTGTAGACCATCGGCGCTTCCGGAAAGAACGGAATGATGAAGGCCGGGTCGAACCAGGCCTGGTGGTTGGCGGCGATGATGTACGGCGGCGACGGGATGTTCTCCAGGCCGCTGACGTTGATCCGGAAGAGGTGCAGGACGAGCCAGCGGACGATGCGCCGGATCAGCTTGTAAAGGCGCGGCGGGTGGCGAGGGTCGGGGTGGACGAGGGGGTCGAGCGGGGCGGCGACGAGCGCCCGGTACTCCGGTCCGGTGTACTGCTTTGGTGGCGGTGGGTCAGCTGGCGAGGAAGTCGAGGAGGACGCGGTTGAACTCCTCCGGCCGCTCGGCCTGCGGTGAATGACCCGCCCCTTCGATGACGGCCAGTCGCGAATGCTCGACGAGCGAGTGGGCGCGGGTCGCGTGCGCGACCGGGAACAGAGGATCGTCGGCGCCCCAGATCAGCTGCAGTGGAATCTTGATCTCGTTCAGCCGAGTCGTCACGTCGTGATGGCCGCCGAACAGGGCGCGTGGGTTGACCAGCGACCTGACCGTCGACAGATAGGCGTTGTGGAACTCATCGGTGGCATAGAGCTCGCGAAGATCTTTGAGATAAGCATCGTCCATCGCCCTCTCGAGGTCAGAGGTGGCGCCGGCGTAACGTGCGGCCACCCGGCGGATCAGGCTCGGCGAGGCCCACTGCAGCGCGCCGCGCGCGAACCTCATCGCGGCCTCGCCGACGCGCGGGATGGTCACGAGGCCATAAGCCATCTGAGCCATTCGGACCTGCGGTCTGCCGAGACCGAGCGTGTTGACCAGGACCAGCTTCCGCGCGAGCTGAGGCCGCTCGAGCGCAAGCTCGAGCGCAACCCTTCCACCCAGCGAAGCGCCGACGATCGCCGCCGAGCGAAGGGCGCGGTCTTCGATGTAGCGCTCGACGAACCGTGCGAAGTACGGGATGGAGTAGCGCGCGCGTGGCTTCTCGGTGCGGCCGTATCCGGGAAGGTCGGGCGCGAACACGCGATGCCGCGCCCCGGTGGGCTCGAGGTTGTACCTCCACTCCATGTAGCTGGACGACCCGAGCCCGTGGATGAAGACCACCGGTGAGCCGCGCCCGCCGTGCATGTGATGCACGCGCAGCGAGCCGATGTCGATGAAGCCCGAATGGATGGGGCTTCGCGTGCGGCGTGCCGTTCCGATCACTGGCTCGGAAGCATACGTGCGGGGCGCAAGCCGATGACTTCCATCCCCGACACGAAAGGCCGGACCTGCTTGCCCCTGATCACCGTGATCGCGCCAGGACCCATTGCGCGCCAGGTTCCGCCCTGCCACACCGCCGCGCTCCGCTCGTCGATGCCCAGCAAAGTCAGCTCGGGGGCAGCCGCTTGCGCCGACTCCACCCAGCGGTGGCCGAAGGTGTCGTAATGGGGCAGCACAGCGGTCTTCGGGACGACTCCGAGCCCTTCGGCCGGCCGGCGGTTGAAACGGTTGGGCCAGACCGCCCGCACGAGGGTATGGCTGCACAAGGCCATGGCTCCTGCTGAAGAGCCGGCCAGGGACGCGCCGTCGCGCCATGCGGCGAACATGGCGCGCCACACCGCGGATCCGCGCAGAACCTGCGCTACGTGGCCGGGGTCGCCGCCGACCAGGTAGAAGAATCCGCCGCCCCGAGCGCGGGCGGCCCACTCCTTCGAATTGGCGTGAGCACGCTTCAGGATCGGGAGCTCCTCGAGCTCGAGGCCGAACTGCCGAAACCACGCCTGTGCATGCGCGACGGCGAGTCCGGGGCCCTGTCTCGCAGCGGCGGTCGGCACGACGTACGCGGGCCCGCGGCCGGCAGCGTCGGCGAGGACTTTGTCCTGCTCCTCGTTGCCGGGGTTGAACTCGTTGCCTCCGGCCAACGCGAGCACTCCAGGCACGTCCGTAGCATATGGCGGTGCCTGGGCCCTCCACCGTTCGAGTGCGCATCGCGCCGAGCCCGACCGGCTTCGCGCACCTGGGCACGGCTTCGACCGCGTTGTACAACGTGCTCTTCGCACGCCAGCAACAGGGCATCTTCGCGCTGCGCATCGACGACACCGACCTCGAACGCAACCGCCCCGAGTACGAGGCGCTCATCTACGAAGGCCTCAACTGGCTCGGCCTGGACTGGGACGAAGGGCCGGACAAGGACGGTCCTTATGGGCCATACAGGCAGTCCGAGCGCCTCGACATCTACAAGCAGCACGCGGCGACGCTCCTCGAAGAGGGGAAGGCGTACCGCTGCTACTGCACGGCCGAGGAGCTGGAGGCCGAGCGCCGCCATGCCCAGTTCGAGAAGCGGCCCTACAAATACTCGCGGCGTTGCCTGACCAATCCGCCCAAAGAGCGCACCGAGTTTGCCGTCCGCTTCAAGGTCCCGGGCGGCAAGGTCGTGTTCACGGACATGATCCGTGGGGAGATGACGTTCGACGCCGAGCTGATCGGCGACTTCATCGTCATGAAGTCGGACGGATATCCGACATATCAGTTCGCAAGCCCGGTCGACGACGCGCTGATGAAGATCACCCACGTCATCCGCGGCGAGGAGCACCTGTCGAACACGCCGTACCAGCTGATGATCGTCGACGCGCTCGGCTATGAGCGACCGGTGGCATACGCGCATATGCCGCTGATACTCGCCAAGGACGGGGCCAAGCTCTCGAAGCGGAAGCATCCGGAGAGCAACCTCATGCTGTATCGAGAGCAGGGCTACCTACCGGAGGCGCTTATCAACTACCTCGCTCTGCTCGGCTGGAATCCAGGCACGTCGCAGGAGATCTTCACCTTTGACGAGCTGATTCGCGTCTTCTCTTTCGACCGCGTCCAGCACGCGGGCGCGCGGTTCGACTGGGAGAAGCTGAACTGGATCAACGGCGAGTGGATCCGCGCCATGGATGACGATGAGCTCGCACGCCGGCTGAAACCTTTCGTGCCCAATCTGGATGAGCGCACGATCATGGGCGCCGTGCCCGCGCTCAAGACTCGCATGACCAGGCTCGCCGACGCAACGGAGTACCTCGACTACTTGTGGAAGGATCCCGATGCGCCCGCGCCAGACCCCGAGCAGGCATCGCGCGTCCAGATGGCCGTCGACGCGCTCACGGATGTGACCTGGGATCCCGAACCCATCGAAAAGGCTCTCGAAAGCGTGGTCGAAAGAACAGGCCTGAGCAAGAACAAGCTGTACACGCCCATCCGGCTCGCGCTGACCGGCAAGAAGGTCTCGCTGCCGATCCATTACACCCTGGCGCTGCTGCCGAAAGACGTGGCGCTGGCAAGGCTCCAGCGCGCGGCGCGATCGTGATGTTCCTGGCCATCGTCATCGACCTCGAACCGAACCTGCTTCGGGTCGGCCCGTTCCTGGTCACGTGGCATGGCGTCTTCAGCGTCCTGGGCATCCTCGCCGCGGCACGCCTCGGCCTATGGCTCCTGGCCAAAGACCACGTCGACACCAGCGGGGGCGCGGACGGCGTGACGTGGATGGTGGTCCTCGGTCTGATCGGCGCGCGCGTCCTCTATGTCTGGGAGAACTTCAAGTTCTTCTCCGGCCAGCTGGTGCACATCTTCTACCTGACCGAGGGCGGCATCAGCCAGTGGGGCGGGCTGTTCGGGGCGATCCTCGGCGCCTACGTGTGGGCGCGGCGCGCGCACTTTTCGTTCTGGAAGGTCATCGATGCCGGCGGGCCGGCGGCGATGATCGGGCTGGCCGTCGGGCGCATCGGCGACGTGATCAACGGCGAGCACCACGGGACCGCGACAAACCTGCCGTGGGGCGTCGAGTATGTCAACCCCGACACGCTGGGCGAGCCGGGCAAGGTGGTGCACCCCGAGGTCGCCTACGAGATGATCCTCACCCTCGGCCTGCTGGCACTCCTGCTTCCTTTCCACCAACGGCTCAAGGCGAAGCTGCCCGACGGGGTCCCGGGGTTGCTCTATCTCGGGCTGTACGGACTAGGCCGCTTCTGGCTCAGCTACTTCCGCACCGACCCGGCCATCATCTTCGGGCTGCGCCAGGCGCAGCTGGCCTCGCTGCTCATGGTCGTCATCGCGGCGGTCGCGATCCCGATTCTCATCGGCCGCTCCCGACGAGCTCCCGCTGGACGCGAAGCGCCAGCCGCGGAGCCGATGGATCGTGCTTGAAATACACATGCACCTCGTCATGCGAGGCGATCGCGCTTCGGAACGTGTCGATCCAGGTCGCCAACGCGCGAGCGGTGTAGCCGCGCCGCAACCGGAAGTAAGCGACAGGACCTAACGCGACCAACGGGGCCCGCGGCCACTTCTCCTCATCGGTGACGACCAGCGCCGCCTGGCGCGCTCGCAGCACCTCATAGGTCTCGTCGTGGAACCAGGACTCGTGGCGAAACTCGGCGGCCGCGCCGCGGCCAAGCGCACCCAGCAATCCGTCGAGCAGCGCGACGTTGCGCCGGCGCACGGGCGGAAACTGTAGGAGAACCGGGCCCAGGCGGCCGCCCAGCGGCGCGAGTCGTTCACCGATGATGCCGGCGAGCCCGACGCGATCGAACGCGTCACCCGAGTAGGTGAGCCCTCGATGTGCCTTCATGCAGAAGCGGAAATCCTCAGGCGTGCCCTGCGCCCACTTGACCAGCGTGGTCTCTGGTGGCGTGCGGTAGAAGCTTCCGTTGAGCTCAACGCCGTGCAGCCGCTCCGCGTAGTAGGCGAGCATGCGCGCGCCGGGCAGCGTCGACGGATAGAACTTTCCCTTCCAGCTCGCGTAGCTGAAACCGGACGTGCCGCTGTAGAGACGGCCTATGACGCGGGAACCGGTGCCGCACGCTCGCGCATCACCCGCTCGTGGAGCTGCCCGCAAGCCGCATCCGCATCGCGACCGCGGGTATCTCGCACGGTGACGTTCAGGCTCTGCGCCTCGACCAGCTCCCTGAAGCGGCGCACGCCCGCACGCTCGGGCGCGCGATATGGCGTGTCCTCAACAGGGTTGAAGGGGATGAGGTTCACGTGCGCCAGCTTTCCGCGGAGCAGCGAGCCCAGCTCATTGGCGTCGCGTTCGCTGTCATTGACGCCGGCCAGCAGCACCCACTCGTAGCTGACGCGCCGGCCGGTTTTGCCGGCATAGCCCTGGGCGGAATCGACGAGGTCGGCGACCGGATACTTGCGGTTGATGGGCACCAGCACGTCGCGCAGCTCGTCGCGAGCCGCGTGCAGCGAGATGGCCAGCGTCACCGACAGCTTCTCCTCGCCGAGCTGAGCGATGCGCGGAATGATGCCGCTGGTGGAGACGACGATGCGCCTCGGGCTGATGCCAAGCAGGTCCGGATCGGACATACGACGCACCGATTCGATCACCGCCTGGTAGTTGGCCATCGGCTCGCCCATGCCCATGAAGACGACGTGCGACAGGCGCCGGCCTTCGGCCGCGAGCATGCGGACAGCGTCAAGCGACTGCTCGACGATCTCGTGGGCCTTGAGGTTGCGACCAAACGGAAACTTGCCGGTGGCGCAGAAAGGGCAACCGATCGGGCAGCCCGCTTGCGACGAGATGCAGAGCGTCGACCGGTCTGCATAGCGCATGACCACGGACTCGACGGAGTGACCGCCGTCCAACTCGTAGAGCGTCTTCGTGGTGAGGCCGCGGTCCGCCTGCGAGACGGCCACCGGCCGCAATGACGTGATGCGGAAGTCGGCCTCGAGCCCAGACCGTAGGGGCTTGGGGACGTCACGCATCTCATCGAACGACGCCGCGCCGCGCGCCAACCAGCCCCACACCTGCTTGCGGCGATAGGCCGGCGCTGATCGCGATGACAGCCATGCCTCGAGCTCTCGGGCGGAGATGGAAAGGATCGGGGGTCCGTCGGTCACGGGCCCGTCCAGTTGTTGCTTGGACACGCTGTGGAGACTACGTCAGGCAACGCGTGGCCTGTAGGCTGGGTTGATCCCGGCCGCACCCTCCCGCGACTGCGTCGCGGGGACCCCAAAGGTATACCGAAGCGCCTCCCAGTCGTTGCCGGGAGTCCACGGCGAAAATCGCAGATTTTCGCCGTCTTCATACGGAGCTTGTCTTCTCGAAGACCTCTTCGCCCTTCACGAGGCGGACCTTCACGAGCCGATCGTCGACCAGCTTCTTCAGGTGCGCGCGAAGCGTCATCTCAGCCGCCGCCATCAGCTCGCCCCCGAGCTCAGGGCCATACACCCGCCGCGTGAGGTCCTTGGCGGTGCCTCGACCACGCCTCACTTCGGCAAGCACCTGCGCTTCACGGTCGAGCCTGTGGGCACGGTACTCCTCGAGCTTCCCCATCGCGTCGGTGACCGGGTCCCAGTGACCCGGGAACAGCATCGCCGGCCGCAGGGCCGCGAGCCGTTCCAGAGAGTGCAGGTAAGCAGCCACGTCACCCTCGGGATAGGTGACCATGGAGCTGCCGCGCCCGAGGACGAGGTCGCCCGTGAACAAGGTGCGATCCTCTGGCAGCCAGAAGCTGAGGTGGTCCGAGCTGTGTCCGGGCGTGTGCAGGGCCGTGACGTTCAGGTTGCCCACGCGGACCACGTCCTCGTCTCCCAGCTCTGGGTAGCGGCGCACGGTGGCGCGGTGCCGCGCGGCCAGGCGCTCGGCGAGCGGTAGATGGTCCGGATGCGAGTGCGTGACCAGCACCACGCCGACCGTGGTCGACGCCAGGCGCGCATCAAGGGCCGCCAGGTGCCGGTCGTCGTCGGGACCCGGATCGATGACGATCACCACCGGACCGGCGTCGACGATCCAGGTGTTGGTGCCCGGGCCCGTGTAAGGACCGGGATTCGGGGCCACGACTCGTTGCACTAGAGGCACGGATCGAGGGGCTCCGGCCGGGCCTCTAACGTCATGTCAGCGGGACGGCTGTGCGGGCAGGTAGATGTCGGCGCCGTCGGGCCGGCTTGCGTCCAGCCAGCCCTCGAGGTGGATGTCGACGATCAGCCGGATGAGGGGCTCGCCCATCTCCGGCACGGCGAGCGGCCGGCGCTCGCCGCCAGGCGCGACACTGATCTTCCACCACGAGCCCAACGGCTCGGCAGCGATCGTCATCCCGGGGCCGCCCATCCATTCCTGGATGCGGGCAAACGCCTCGACGAGGGCCGTCTCCGAGCCGAGCACGACGGCTCCCGCGGGCAGCTCGCGGGCAGCGATCGGCAGCGAGAGGTTGAGCACCGCACCGAGCACCACGCCGCGCGCGGCGTCTTTCGGCTGGATGGCCGCCGCCTCGACGGCCGCCGCGCGACGCGCCACCTCCTGCGCTTGCTCGAACACCGTCTCCATCAGCTCCGGGCGCCCGAATGCCGCCTGGCGGGCCGACTCCTGCAGGGCCAGGACTGCCGAGCGCAGCTTGTGGCCGAGGCGCCCAAGGAGATAGTCACGCTCGTCATCGGCCAGCTGCTCGCCGATCTCGGCGCTGCGCCGCGCCTGCCCTAACCCCCCGTGCCCGGCCCAGCCGACCAGCCGCCCGTTCAGCGTCAACGGCTCCCATGGGCCTCCAGGCGGAGGGAAGTCGCGGTCGGCGGGACCGTGGCGGGCGTGGTCTGGCACGGATTCCATCCCCCCGCCCACCCGCACCCAGACGGGCGCCGATGAAGACGGGCGCCGTGCGCCGGCACCCCCTCGTGGATTCGCCACTACCTTCTAGAGGTGACGGACTCGCCTGTGCGTGTCTTGCTCGTCGGGGCCGCGATCGCCGGCACCGTGAACCTAAAAGTCGTGCCCCCGTGATCGCTGGAGGCGACCCAGATCCGGCCCCCGAAGCTGCGCTCCACGACCAGCCGGCACAGGTACAGGCCGAGGCCGAGCCCTCCCTGCGACCGGTTCCGGCCGGCAGGGCCGGTCTTCTCGAAAAGGCTCTCGAGGCTGCCCGCGGGCAGGCCAGGCCCCCGATCGGCGACGGTCACCTCCAGCCAGCCGCGGGAGGCGGCGCGCGCCTGCACCGACACCGCCCCGGACGTGTACTCGAGGGCGTTCCCGATCAGGTTGGTGAGCACCTGGGCAAGGTGGGCCGGTTCGCAATGAGCGGGCGGCAGTCCTTCGCGCAGGTTCACCTCGACCGCCAGCGCTCGCTCGGCATAGCGGTGGCGAATGACCCCCATGACGCCCTCCAGGGTCGAGGCCAGGTCGACCCGCTCCGGCGTCGGCTCGAAGTGACGTGTCTCGAGCTTGGCGATGATCAGCTGGCTCTCGACCAGGCTGAGCAGGCGGTCGGACGATTCGTACGCCTCCTGCAGCAGCTCGCGCCGGCCGCTGGGATCGATGGTGCTGTCCCACTGCATGATGCCGGCCAGGGTGTTCTTCATCGCCGCGGCCGGGCTGCGCACCTCGTGGCCGATGGCCCGCAGCATCAGGTCTTTCGCCTCGAGGGCGAGGCGCTGGGCGGTGACATCCTCGTGCAGGGTCAGGATGCCGGCCGGCTCTCCTTCGAGCCCGGGGATGACCACCCGCCGCACGTGGACCATGCGCACGGGGTCGCCCATGCGCAGCTCCAGTGTCCCGTCGGCCTGCTCCTCGTCGCCCCGCTCGGCGCCGGCCGCGGCGTAGATCTCGGAGAGTTTCTGGCCGGGCATGTCCGCCGCCTGGAGGTGGTAGATCGCCTCGACCTCGGGGTTCGCGTAAACGATGCGGCCGTCGGCGTCCTCGAGCATCACGCCCACCGGCGAGTGGCGGAGGATGGCGTTCATCATCTGGCGCTCACGCTCGAGCGCGTCGACGAGCTCGAGCTGGCCGATCAGGACCGCGGCCTGGCCGGCAAGGATCCCCGCGAGGCGGCGGGTTTCCGACGCTCCGGCGGTCATGCGAGCGACCAGCAGGCCAACCAGTCGCCCCTCGACCTGGATCGGCAGCCCGAAGGCGTCGACTGATGCTCCCAGCAGGTCGAGCAGGGCTCTCATGCGGCGCGCCCCGTTGGGAGAGATGAGCGCGCGCAGCAGCTGAGCGGGCTCGTCGACCGGCACCTTGGGCGATGCCTCGCCGTCGGGCGAGCGGCGCACGAGGTGCCCGTCCTCGAGCAGCCACAGCTGGCCCTGCGAGGCGGCCAGAGTGCTGCCGACCAGGCGGCCCATCTCCGCGCGAGCGCGGTCAGGCTCGGTCGGGGTCAGCTCAGTGAACTTGGCCACGGCCTCGAGGGTGGTGATGCGGCCGCGGGTCTCGGCGACCAGCCGGGCGTTCTCGATCGCGACCGCCGCATGCCGCGCAAACTCGAGCGCCGGCGGCGGCTCAGCCATGTGGGTGGCGGCATGCACGGAGCCGATCGCACCGACCAGCCGGTCGCCGTACCACAGCGGAATCAGGCTCCACGCCTGGCCGTCCGCCTCGCCCGCGAGCACTCCCGTTGGCGCCTGGCGCCACGTGTCCTCCGAGTTGAGGCCGGCCCAAGCGAGAACGGACTCGACGGCGGGTTCGCCACTCGCCCGCGTGGCGCTGACACGTCCCTCGGTGTCGAACGCCCAGCAGGCGACGCCTGCCGACTCGAGCATCGTGCGCGCCTGGTCCGCGATGTTCGATACGACGCTCGTCAACTCGTGCCCGGCCAGGGCGGCAAGCTCCTGAATGCGGACCGACTGAGCGAGCGCGAGCTCGTTGGCGTGGTGGAGGCGCATCGTTCGCAAGGCGATGCCGACCACCGGCGCGGCCGCCTCCAGCAGCTTGAGGTGGGCCGGAAGGAACCTGCCGCCATCGTCGCGCAATGCAGAGATGCCGGCGACGACGCGCTCCCCCTGCATGATCGGGACCCAAACCACCTCGTTGGGCTTGCGCGAGAAGATGTAGTTGCCGACCGGACCGAGCAGGTCCTCGTCGACAGGCTGCACTGAATCCATGACTTCCCCACCGGCTTCCATCAGGCGCCGGAAAAACGGCGCCTCGGTGATAGGTACTGGGCCGAGCATTCCCGTCGAACCGCCGCGCTCGCCCGTGAAGCCGACCACGTTGCCGCCCGCGTCGAGGTAAGCGAGCACGACGTGCGTTGCGTCGGTGTAGTCGCTGACGGCGCCGAAAACCGCATCGGCGATCTGGCTCTCGTCCGACGCGCCGGCGACGCCCATCTCGAGTACGTGCAGCGCCTCCAGCCGCGCCCGCTCGGCCTGCGCCTCGCCAAAGTGGTCGGCGTTGGCGAGGGCCAGGCTCACGTGCGCGGCCACGTCCTGGAGCAGCTTCACATGCCACTCGTCGAATGCCGCTTCGCGATACGACTGCAGCGAGAGCATGGCGGTGATGCGATCGCCGCTCAGCACGGGCACCCAGACGAACGACCGCGAGATCATGCGCGGGTCGCCTGGTGGGCCCGAAGGGAAGACCGCCGCTCCGCTGCCCACGTTCCACCGCTCCCTCTCGAGGCCTTTCCGGGCAAACGCCCTCGCCCAGGGCGAGCGGCGAACGAGCACCGGTTGACCGGTTTCAAACGCTTCGCGCGACGGCCCGGTGACCGCGAGGGCGACCGGGGGCACCACCTCTTCCACGCCGGCCACGTACTGGTAGCCCTCGGCCACCGGGCCGTCCTTGGACTGCGTGATGGTGGCGAGGATGAACCCGTCGAAATCGAGGAAGTGCGACAGCTCCTCGCGCAGGGTGCGCATGATCGACCAGCGGTCGAGGCTCGAGGCCAGCCGGCGGCCGATCGCGTTGACAACTTCCAGACGGCGGCGCTGGCCTTCGATGGCCTCGTAGCTGCGAGCGTTGCGCAGCGCGAGCGTGACCTCGTCCGCCACCAGCTCGAGGAAGGCGGCCGTGGACGCTTCGTACGAGTACGACCGCGTGGTCTGGATCCCGAGTGCCCCGCGCACGACGCCGCCTTCTTTGATGGGCACCCACAGGGCTGAGCTGGGCTCGTGGGTCAGGAACGGCTTGGGGTCGCGCAGGATGGCCCGGACGGGTGCGGCCTGGGGTGACCTCATGGCGACCCAGCGGGACGTGGGGGCGGAATCGGACTGAACCCTGAGCAGCCGCACCCGGTCTGGCTTGTCAGCCTCGATGGCCGCCATGTGCAGCACATCGACCGGCAGCAGCTGGCTAAGGGTGGTCTGGAGGGCGGTGAGCACGCTTGCTTCGTCGAGCGTCGACGCCATGGCCCGCGCGATGCTGTTCAAGGCGTCGAGACGCCTGGCCTGGTTCCTGGTCAGCTCGTTCAGGTAGGCGTTGGCCAGCAGCACGCCCAGCCGCCGATGCACCTCGTCCAGGAATGCCGTTTCCACCGCCTGCACGCGCCGGCTTCGGTACGACTGGTAGATGACGCTGCCGATCACCTCGCCCTGGTGCTCGATCGGGACCCAGATCGCGAACTTGGGCATGCGGCCGACCCCGGGCCCCTTGGCGGCATCCAACTTGCGCTTGGGGTCGCCGGGGATGACCACCGTGCGCGGGTTCGCGTACTGCTTGGCGAAGACCGACCCGCTCAGCGGACGTCGCCTGAGGTCCTGCAGGACGCCGGAGTCCATGGGCAGCGAGTGGTACCAGCCCTCCCGCTCGAGCACGTGGAGGTTGACCACGTCGTACCCGAACCGAGGGTTGAGGCCGCGGTACAGGACCTGGACGATGTCGGCCTCGCTGACGCAGCTGCCGAGCTCGTGAACCAGGGCGGCCGCACTCGGCGTCTGCGGCTCGACGTGCAGGCTGCGCCCGGCGGCAGGTCGTTTGTGCCTCGATCCGTTCAACTCGGCGGCCTCAACCGGGCCGGACGGCCGGCGTCTCCTGTGCTTGCTCCGGGCAGGACTCGCCATTGCCACCGATATACTGCGCCAAGTGTCGCGATCCGGAGCCCGTTGCGAATTCGTTTAGAGCGATGAAGATGCCTTCCGGAACGAGGCGCTGACCCAGTGCCCTTCACCCCGCCCAAACCGATCGCGCCCACGCCCGAAGACCTGCGTGGCTCCACGGTCCTGGTCGTCGACGACGAGCGGGCCTGGCGAGTGATCCTGGAGACCGACCTCCGCATGCTCGGCTACAAGGTCTCCATGGCGGAAGACGCCGACCAGGCGCTGGAGAAGGCCCAGTCGGACCAGCCCGAGGTCGCGATCATCGATCTCATGCTCCCCGAGCCGATGGACGGCTGGGGCCTTTTGAGCGAGTTGAGGGCACGCGGGCAGAAGCTGCCCGTGATCTTTTACACCGCGTATCCGGTGTTCCCGTCAGGAACTGACGATCCTGACGTTGTCGGTTACATGAGCAAAGCGGTCGACAGGGCCGACCTCTATGCACTTCTTCCGCCGGCGATCCGGCGCTCACGTGAGCGCCGGGAGGGTGACCCTAGTTGACTAGAAGAGCCAGTCCCAGCCGCCGTCCCAGTAATCCGCCGCGACCGCCATGGCCAGAGCAGCCACGACAGCCAAACCGAAGGCAACGCGTCCAACCTTGAGCTTCCAAGTCATCCCCATTACACCCCTTGGTATTTCCAACTACTGCCAGGCTCGGAGGAGAGTATGCGCTGGGCCCGTTGAATTTGATTGTTCACACCGTGCCAATAATCGTTAAGAATGATGTAGGTCAAAGCTTGGGAAATCACAGCTTGAGACGAGAACGCATCAAAAACCGCGAAATCCGGCTGCCGCCTCTTCCCCCGGGCCTCGAAGTCTTCAGGCCGGCGGAGGTGCTGGGCTCAGCCGTGCTGGTGGTCGAGGACGAAGCGGCGATGCAGCAGCAGCTCCGGATCGACCTGCACGACCTCGGCTACCGACCGTCGGCGTCCTCGTCAGCGCCGGAGGCCATGGAGCTTCTCTCGCGCGAGCGCGTGGCGGCGGTGCTTCTGGACCTGGTCCTCGACGAAACCGAAGATTCCGGCTTCGAGCTCCTGACCTGGATCCGCGAGCACCACCCCGGACTCCCCGTGATCGTCCTGTCCGCGGCCCAGGTCAACTCCGCGGCCATCCGCCGGGCTTACGAGCTGGGGGCCAGCTCCTACTTCGTGAAGGGCAACGTGCCCATGGCGCACATCTACTCCGACCTCGCCGCCCGCCTGGTCGAACGCGGGACGGGCCGGCCGGGCAGCTACAAGTTCGGACGCCTCGAGTTCGACCCGACCCGGCGCAGCGTCAAGCTCGGCGAGCGCGAAATACGCCTCACCCCGCAGCAGACCGCGCTCGTGCTCCACCTGGCACAGGGATCGAAGCCGGCCACCGCTCGCGACCTCATCCAGGCCGGGCTTTTTCGCACCGACGCTGCGCATTCGACGGTCCATTCGGCGCTGCTCACGCTGCGGCGCCGCCTGGACGAGCTGGAAGAAGGCCTTGGGCAGAACTTCGTACGGGCGACGGCGCGCGGCTACAACCTCGTGTCGATCCAGTGAGTGAGGAGCAGTCGACGGCGCCTTTGCCGAGCCGCTCGGTGATCGAGGAGGTGATCGAGCTCCGACGTTATTTCCACCGCCGGCCCGAGATCAGCTTCAGCGAGCACGAAACGAGCACGTACCTGGGGGAGCGGCTGCGCTCGCTCGGGCTCCAGCTGCAGCGCTGTCCTACCGAGACCGGAGTCGTGGCGCTGCTCGACACCGGCAAACCCGGCAAGACCGTGATGCTGCGGGCCGACATCGACGCTCTGCCGATCCATGAAGACTCCGGTGTCAACTTCGCATCGGGCGCCGACGGCCGGATGCACGCTTGCGGCCACGACGCGCACATGGGAATCATGGTCGGCGTCGCTCGCACGTTGGCCGAGGGGGCATTGGACGTGAGCGGCCGCTTCCTCTTCGTGTTTCAGCCGGCCGAGGAGATCGTCAGCGGAGCCAAGGCGATGATCGCCAAAGGGCTGCTCGACGACCACCATCCCGATTCGGTCATCGGGCTCCACGTCACCAGCTTCACCGAAGCCGGGACCGTGATCACGCGCCCTGGCCTCATGTGGGCAGGGTCTGACGCATACGAGATCAGCTTCGCCGGTCCGGGTGGACACGGCGGCATGATGGGCCGTCGCGGGAACGTGCTCTCGGCCCAGGCTTTCCTCGTCGAGCGGCTGCACACGGTCGTCGAAGGCCTCGAGCACGAAGGTGTCCAGTGCCACACGACCGTGGGCAATATCTACAGCGACGGTGCCTGGAACATCGTGCCTCGCGGGGTCACGATCAAAGGCAGCCTGCGGACGTTCACGCCGTCGCTGCGCGAAGAGGCGCTGGGACGGCTGCGGGACCTGCTTTATGAGGTGGATGGAGAGTTCGAGGTACGCTCGAACCTCGAGCTCGTGCACGGCACAGTGCCGCTGATGAACGAGCCCAACGTGACTCGCACCGTCCTCGACGTGGCGGAATCGGTGATCGGCGACAAGGCCACCGTGTTGGGACGGCCGTTGACGGTCAGCGACGATTTCGCCGAATTCCTGACCCGGATACCGGGGTGCTACTTCATGCTCGGCGTCATGCCGCCCGGGGAGACCCCGCCGGCGCACCATTCACCCGGATTCCGTATCGACGAAGGCCCGCTCGAGATCGGCGTGAAGGTGCTGGCCGGGTCGGCGGCGCGGCTCGCGGCCG
This sequence comes from Candidatus Nitrosopolaris sp., assembly GCA_035636885.1. Classification (GTDB taxonomy): domain Bacteria; phylum Chloroflexota; class Dormibacteria; order Dormibacterales; family Dormibacteraceae; genus UBA10449. The sequence continues at coordinate 13,783 of DASPYG010000163.1, read as the reverse complement.
GATAGCGAATCCCGGGGCGTGCTCGTCCTCGTCCCGTTGGTCCTCGGGCTGGTCATCGGTGTCGCCGCCGGCGGCAAGATCGGCAACCTTGCCAACCTGAGGTTTCGCTGGCCGTGGTTCGTGCTTGCAGTCCTCGTGGTCAGGGAAGCCGTCATCCTCACGCCGCTGAATCAGGTCGATGGCGTGCAGTACGTGTATGCCGCGGCGCTGGCGGCCCTGGTCGGCTGGACCGCGCTCCACATCAAGCGCTTGCCCGGGGTGTGGGTCGTCACGCTCGGCGCGGCGATGAACCTGGTCGTCATCCTGGCGAACGGCGCACGCATGCCGGTCGCGCCGGCCCTCGCCACGACGCTCCTCCACCGCGGGCACGTCGGCCAGTACGTGGTCATGGGTTCGGATACCAACCTGAACTGGTTCGCCGACTGGATCGCGTTCCCATGGCCCGTCCGCGGGGCGTACAGCCCCGGCGACATCGTGATCGCCTTGGGGATAGGTATCGTGGTGCTCCTGGCCACCGTCCACCGGCCGGATACAGGCACTAAGCTGGGTGAAACCTAAGGCCGTATAGGAAGAGAGGGCGCCGTGATCATCTTCTGGATCTTCACCATCTTCGTCGGAGCCTCCGCATTCGCATTCGCGGACATCTATCTGCAATACGGCATCGGCATGTCGATCGCATTCGCGGTCTTCGCGATGCTGGTGTTCCGGGGCTTGCTCAGCATCGCGAGACGCTGGCTGATCCTTCGCGAACGAGTGACGCCGGAAACCGATGTCCTGCAGAGGACGGTGGAAACCAACCGGGCGATTTTCTGGAGGCGTGTCCTCTACCTGTCGGCGATTCCGATCCTGTACTTCGGGGTGATGTACATGGTCTTCGGACTCGAACCCATCGACGCCATCGCGGTGATTCCGCAAGTGCTGCAGGCCTTCTTGACCAACCTGCTCTACGTTCTTTTCCTGATCGTGGCCCAGTTCATGATCTTCTTCCTACCGATCTACATCTACATCCGCATCGGCAAGACGATGATCAATCCCGACGACGCGAACTTCGGCGTCAACATCGACGACGTGCGCGGCCAGAAGGCGGCCGTTGCCGAGATGCGAAGAATCCTGCAGCTCATCGAGCACGGAAGGCTCTTTGTGAAGGCAGGCGGCAAGCGCGAGCGCGGCGTGCTGATGGTGGGCCCTCCAGGCACAGGCAAGACGATGCTCGCCAAGGCAATCGCTTCATCGCTTCACGTGCCCATCTACATCGCGGCCGGCGGTTCGTTCGCCGGCATGTTGATGGGCATCGACGCATTGAGTGTCTACCTCATGGTGCGGGCTGCTCGGAAGCGGGCCAAGATCTGGGGCGGCTGCATCATCTTCATCGACGAGATCGACGCGCTGGCCCAGGCGCGTTCTGGCACCGGTGGCGCGGGAATGATGCCCGGAATGGGGATGATGAGCGGTGGCGGCCAGCTCGGGCTGAACATGCTGCTCGTCTTGATGGACGGAATCGACAACCCAGGCATGTTCATCAGACAGGCTCGCGGCCTTGTCAACCTGACGCTCGATGGTCTCTTCCTGCCACGCGTCATCGCGTTCAACGGCACGAGGTGGACGCTGCGGATTCCACCGCTCAAGGCGCCGGCTTACAACATCCTGTTCGTTGGTGCGACCAACCGTCCGTCGGTGCTCGACGAGGCGGTGACCCGGCCCGGCCGATTTGGCCGGCAGATCGTCTTCCTGACACCGAACCGCGAGAGCCGAAAGGACATCGCCGAGCTCTATTTCAGCCGCAAGCAGCACGACCCGGCCCTGGACACGCCCAGCCGGCGGGAGGAGTTCGCGCGCATAACCGAGGGCTATTCACCTGCTGACATCGAACAGGTGCTGTCGCTGGCACTGCTGTACGCATTCGAGGACGGACGCAGCGCGTTGGAATGGAAGGATCTGCGCGAGGCGATGGGCAACGTCGAAGCGGGCCTCGCCATTCCTGTCGAATACAACGAGCGCGACAAGATCCGCATCGCTCGCCACGAGCTCGGACATGCCATCGCATCGCACTTCTTCAAGACAGACCACGGCCACGTCCGGCTCTCGGTCCGTCGCCGTGCCGACCCGCGCCTGGGTGAGATCGGCGGCTACCACCTGTCGATCCCGACCGAGGAGCAGTACTCGAAGTTCCGGTCCCAGATGGCGGGGGACATTCGACACGCCCTGGGAGCGATAGCTTGCGAGCGAGTCTTCTACGGCGAGAACACGCTCGGCGTCTCTGAGGACCTGAGGATGGCCACCGCCACGGCGTGCAGGATGGTGGGCATCGTCGGTATGGGCGCGGACGACCTCGATCCACAGCTCTCGATCAAAGCCGCCAAGTTCGGTGAGCAGATGATCTCGGTGGCGGAGATCACCAAGGGCCCACACGAGCAATCGACGTGGGAGGGCGCGGTTCTGAGCAATCCGCAGGCGCGGCGAGTGGTCGCCCAGATTCTGGGTGCCGCGTACATCGACGACTGGCGACTCATGAATGTCAACAAAGAGGCCATCGACCTGGCGGCCGAGGCACTCCTGAGCCAGAACGGTGAGCTGGTTGGCGATGAGATCAGCGGACTGCTCGATTCGATCGGCCTTCGCGCGCCGAAGGCGGGCGACCCGTACCCGGAGGAGATGCCGGCGGTCCCGGACCGCGCTGTTTCGATATCGGAGACCGCCTGATTCGAATCCCGGCGGCCGCGCTGGTTGCGTTGATGATCGCGCTGCCCGCGCGCGTGGTGTCCGCGCACGATCCGCTCGTGCCGCCTACCGCTCATCACGAAGCCGCACGGATCGTGAGCGCCGAGGTTGCGATGGCGCAGGCGCAGGCGCACCTGAATGCTCTGAAGGCACAAGCTGCGCCCACCACGCTGATGGATCGGATCCGCTGGGAGATATCCATCGAGTCGGCGGCCTACGCGTATCGCGAAGCGGCGCGCCAGGAAGAGCTGCGCGTATACGAGGTGGCGAGCTACGACAGCGTCCAGTCCGCCGTGCTGCCCCTTCTGCCGGCGCAACTGGCGCGGCCCTTCGATGACACGGTCGCCGGCCTGCACTCGCTGTACATACTCGCGGGCATCGACCAGTACTACCTGGTCAATGTGCACTTCACGCACCCGTACACCGACGCGGCACCTGTCGAGTCGCTGCGGTCCTTCTACAACGATGCGCAGCGGCGCTATGGAGTCGACGCGAGCTACCTCGCCTCCATCAACTTCATCGAGAGCAACTTCGGCCGCATCAACGGGCCATCGTCAGCGGGCGCCATGGGACCGATGCAGTTCCTGCCCGGAACGTGGGCCAACTGGGGCAACGGCGGCAACATCATGGACCCGCACGACGCCATCCTGGCCGCGGCCCGATACCTCGTCCACTACGGCGCGCCGGGCAACATGCGGCAGGCGATCTTTCACTACAACCTCGACTACGACTACGTCGATTCGGTCGAGTTCTTCGCGCGGGCATATCGGGCCGACGCCCACTGGCTCGACCGTATGTATTACTGGAACACGACAGGCTAGCCGGGCTTAGAGCTCGTTCAGACTCCAACTGGTCGACCCGGCGCACCGAAGCGAGGGCATCGCACCTCCCAAGAGGCCGATCGGCGGGTTGAAACGGTCGGGTCTGGATTGTGCGAGTATCGACTCATGGAGTATCGGATCGAACAGTTGGCTCGGACCGCCGGCGTGGCCGTTGACACGATCCGTTTCTACCAGGGCAAGGGCCTGCTGGACGCGCCTCGCCGAGAGGGGCGCGTGACCTGGTACGGCGAGGCCCATCTCGATCGCTTGCGACGGATCCGCGAGCTGCAGCAGAGGGGTTTCACCCTCACCGTGATCCAGCGATTCCTGGCCGGCGAGCTCGAGCCCTCTGATGTTGGGCTCGTCGAGGCGGTGACCCGGCCCGCGGCGCCACAGACCCTGACGCTGGCCGAGCTGGCCGAGCGCAGCGGGGTTGCCGCACCGCTGCTCGCGAGCCTCGAGCAAGCCGGCCTGCTGGTGCCGATCGAGGGTGGCGACGAGCCCCGCTACCCGGCCGACGACCTCGACGCGATCGCGGCGGGCATGAAGCTGATCGCGGCCGGCATCCCGCTGGGTGCGCTCATGGAGCTTGGCAAGGAGCACGCAGCCAGCATCGACCGTACCGCCCGCGAGGCGGTCGACCTGTTCGACCGCCACGTGCGCGAGCGGATCCAGGCCGAGGGCGGTGAGACCGAAGCCGCTGAGCGCAAGCTGCTCGGGCTCTTCACGGAGCTCCTGGAAGCGAGCGGCACGCTGGTCCGCCACCATTTCGAGCGCACCCTCCTACGCGCCGCCCGGGAGCACATCGAAAAGCGATGATCGCTACCACTCCCGTACGCACGTGGGAGCTGGATCGCACCCCTGACCTCGTCGATGTCGTGAGCGCCGCGCGAGACGCGGGCCACGAGGTCCTGCTCATCGAACGGCCGATGCCCGATGCGGTGAGCGTGGCGGCTTTGGGTCGCGCGTTCGACATCGTCGCCGCGGCCGGCGGTGTGGCACTCGAAGATTCGAACAGCGAGGTTGTCGATTTCGAGGCTGGTGACGATCGCCTGCTCGCGGCGGCGCGATTGTGGGACCGTCTTGGCGCGTCGCTCTCCGCACGCTCGTCAAGTCCGGTCGCGGTCGGGGGCTTCGCCTACCGGCCCAATCGCGACCCCGGCGGCCCGTGGTCCGGATTCCCGGCCCTGCTCCTGCGCGTGCCCGCGCTGGCGCTAATGCGAACCAGGGGGCGCACGTTCGCGACGGCGGCCACCGCCGATGCCGGCGAGCTCCTCGAGCTGGAACCAAGAAGCGTGAGCATGCCCGCGGCGCGCACGCTGACCGTCAGCGCGATTCGCAACCCCGTCGCATGGACCGTCGCGGTGGAGTCGGCGGCGGCGCGCCTGCGCGCCGGCGAGGCCGAGAAGGTCGTCCTGGCCCGCGAGGTGATGGCGCATGGCGACGGAGTGGTCACGGCCGCGAACGTCGCACGCTCGCTGCGCTCAGCGTATCCGTCGTGCTTCATCTACCTGATCAGCGGTGCCGATGGCACCGCCTTCGTCGGTGCATCACCCGAGCTGCTGGTGCGCCGATCCGGGACACGCGCCTACGCGCAGCCCATGGCGGGGTCGGTGGCGCGCGGCGCCACCGAGGCTGAGGACGAGCGCCTTGCGCGACAGCTCCAGGCAAGCGCCAAGGACGGCGCCGAGCATCGGTTGGTTTCCATGTTTGTTGTCGACGCCTTGAAGCCGTTCGCCGAGACGGTGTCGGCTCGCCCGCCAGAGGTGGTCCGGTTCACCAACATCCAGCACCTCGCGACCGCGGTGACCGCGGACCTGCGCGAGCCGGCGGCAGGCGCGCTCGAGCTCGCCGCCGCCCTCCACCCCACTCCCGCCGTCGGAGGCTGGCCGCGCGCCGCCGCCGACGCGCTCATCGACGATCTGGAAGAAATGGAGCGAGGCTGGTACGCAGGGGCGGTGGGATGGATCGACGCGAACGGTGACGGAGAGTTCGCGGTCGCGCTTCGCTGCGGCCTGCTGTGGGAGGACGGCGCACGGCTCTATGCCGGAGTCGGCGTGATGCCCCATTCGGATGCCGCCCGCGAGCTCGATGAAACCGAGCTGAAGTTCAAAGCTCTGCTCACGGCTCTGACGTGATCGCCGAGATCAACGGCGCCCGCATCCACTTCGAGCGGTCAGGCCAGGTCATCAAGAACGCCGTTCATCTCCCCAGTCTCGAACGCCCGGACGAATTCAACCGCCTGATGCTGGACTTCCTGCTGAGCTAGTCGCGTAGGGCGGCCGCGGCGGCTTCCCAACACAGCCGGTGGCCGCTGACGCTGGCGTCCCGCTTGAACTTCACGACCACCATCGTCGGCGTCGCCTTTTCGATGGCGTCGGTGATGGCCGGCTCGAGGCCGGATCGCTCGGTCACGGGGCTGTAGACCAGCCCATACAGGCGCGCGATCTGCGCGAAGTCGAGCCCGAGCGGAGTGGCGAAGATCTCCTCGAAGACGTCCGGGTGCTGGGCTTGCGGTAGGAAGTTGAAAACTCCGCCACCGTTGTTGTCGCACACCACGATGGTCGCCTTGATGCCATGGCGCCCGATCGCCCACAGCCCGTTCATGTCGTGATAGACGGAGAGGTCGCCGAGCAGGAGGACCGTCGGTATGTCGCTGCGGCCGGTGGCGACCCCGAGTCCGCTCGACACGAGCCCGTCTATGCCGCTCGCGCCCCGGTTGCCGTAGAACCGCTGCTTCGACTTGGCCAGCGGCCAGAAGCTGTCCACCGCCCGGATCGGCATGCTCGAGCCGACGAAGACCTGGGCGGCGTCCGGAAGGCGCGATGCCAGCGCGCGGACGATGTGGCCTTCGTGCAGCGGCGTGGAGATGAGGGTGGCGGAAATCGCCGCGCCGGCCTTCTTTCCAGCCGCCACCCATTCGTCGCGCCAGGCGGCTCGGTTCACGGGCGGTAGGGCCTCGAGCAGGGCCTGGGGGTCGGTGGCGATCACGTGGCGGGCCACCTGGTCCTGATCGCGCCACGAATGGTCGGGGTCGATCAGGAACGTGGGCGCCGCCGCGGCGGCAAGCCACGCGTTCATCGGGCGCGAAGTCGGCGTGCCGCCGATGCGGATCACGAGGTCCGGCCCGTGCTCGAGCGACCAGCCGGCACGCAGCAGGGCTTCGTACGACTCGACCGCGCCACCGGTTTCGGCACGCCGGAGCTGCGAGCCGGGCTCAGCCAGAACCGGCAGTCCAAGCCGCGTGAGCGCCGGCGCCACACGGTCGCCATCCCTCATCTCGCCCGCCACGACCAGCGGTCGCTTCGCGCGCTGCAGCGCCGACGCCAGCGTGGCGAGCTGGGCGGGCATGGGCAGGATGCGCCCGCTGGTGATCGTCTGCCCGGCGTCACCCTCCGCAGCCGGGACCTGGCCAGGAGGAGGCACCAGGGGCTCGCGAAAGGGAAGGTTCAGGTGCACCGGTCCGCCCGCCGCTTCGGCGACGGCCCGCGCGGCGAGCCGGCGCCAGATCCGCGGCGCGCCAGGTATATCGACGGGCGTGCCAGGGTCGAAGAACCACCGAACGGCCGTCCCGTAGAGCTGCTGCTGGTCGATGGCCTGGTTGGCGCCGACGTCGCGCAGCTCCGGCGGGCGATCGGCTGTGACGACGATCAGCGGCGATCGCGAGTAAAAGGCCTCGACCACAGCCGGATGGAATTCCGCAGCCGCAGTCCCCGAGGTGCACAACGCGACCGCCGGCTTGCCGGTTGCCTTTCCGAGACCAAGGGCGAAGAACGAGCTCGAACGCTCGTCGATCTGGACGATCACCTTGATCCTCGGGTGCCGCTGCAGGGCCATGGCGATCGGCGCCGAGCGGGAGCCAGGTGACACGCACGCGTACTCGACGCCCTGCGCGGCGAGCTCGTCGACGAACGTGGCCGCGAATGTCTGCGCTACATCCATACGATTCTGGGAAGGCTTCCTAAGTGATTCTGGAGGGCGCCGACGTCCGTCTCAACTATTTGGTCACCGGCGTAGGCACGCCGGTGACCCTCCTGCACGGCTTCACGCAGAGCGGGCGCAGCTGGCGAGAGGTCATGGCAGCGATGGCCGCGGGCTACCAGTGGATCGTGCCGGACCTGCGCGGCCACGGCCAGACGCGAATCGAACCAGGTGCGCCGTGCACCATGGACGCCTGCTTGTCCGACATCGAGATGCTCTGGGATCACCTGGGCATCGAGCGGACGCACCTCGTCGGCTACTCCATGGGCGGACGCCTCGCTCTTCATGTTGCGACGCATCGACCCGACCGGCTCCTGTCGCTCCTCACCATCGGCGCGCATGCGGGACTGGATGATGAGGCCCGCGAGGGCCGGCGGCTCGGTGACAAGGCGCTGGCGCACCGCATCGAGCAGGACGGTCTCGAGGCTTTCGTTAATTACTGGGGCAGCCTGCCGCTGTTCGCCGGGCTGGAGCGCCGCGGCCCGTCGTTCGTCGCACAGCTCCGCGCCGAGCGAATGGGCAACACTGTCGCCGGCCTCGCCGCCTCGCTCCGCGGAATGGGGGCAGGCGTGATGGAGCCGCTGTGGAACGACCTGCCTCGGGTTGGCGTCCCCAGCACGTTTGTCGCGGGCCAGCTCGACCATGGGTACGTCGCCTCCGCGCGCAGGCTGGCGGCGGCGGTTCCCAACGGGCGGGTTGAGATAGTGCTGCGCGCGGGCCACGCGGTGCACCAGGAGCGGCCCGACGCTTTCGCTCGCGTGCTCTCGGGTCACCTGGCGGCGGCCGCGGGGACATCGGCGGGGGCCTCCAGCATCACGTCCGCGTGAAGCCCCGCCGCATAACGCGCGGCGCCCAACCGTTCCTGGTCCAGCATTCCGCCGCCGGCGACCTGGCGCAGCACGAAGGACCGGCAGCCCATGGCGGCCTCGCGCTCAACATCGCGTGCAACGTCCGGCGGGTTGACGGCCTCGATGTAACCGCGCGTCATGCCAAAAGACCCACCGCCAACAGCAGCGCATAGGCGATCTCGGCGGACGCCATCCGCTTCAACGCGGCCACGAGGGCGGGACCACCACGACTTGCGAATGCGGTGCGCACGGGCACCGCGGCGACCGGGATGGCGAAGTGGACGAGCATCACGGTGACGCCGGCCAGACCGAGGACGAGGATCAGGATCGGCACGGCGAAGGCGGCGCAGACGATCGCGACCAGGAGGACGAGCGTGCGGTCCCGGCCGATCCTGGTCGCCAGCGTTCGCTTGCCGGCGGCGGCGTCGGTTTCGATGTCGCGGAGGTTGTTGAGCACGAGGATCGCGGTGGCGAGAAAACCCATGCCGCAACCGGCGAGCACCGCCAGGGGTGTGATGCGCAGTGACTCGACATAGACGGTGCCGCATGTCGCGACGAGACCGAAGAACACGAATACGAAAACTTCGCCGAGGCCGAGGTATCCATAGGGCCGCGGCCCCCCGGTGTACAGCCAGCCCGCAAGCAGGCAGGCCGCGCCGACCAGCAGCAAACGCCAATCGGTCGCGAGGCTCAGGACCAGCCCGACGGCGCCGGCGATTCCAAAGGCCGCAATCGCCGCCAGCCTGACATGCTCCGGAGCGACGACCCCTGACGCCGCGGCCCGCACCGGACCCACTCGGCGCGGAGTGTCGGCGCCGCGAACGAAGTCCGAGTAATCGTTGGCGAAGTTGACGCCGAGCTGCATCGCGATGCCGACCGCGAGCGCAGCCAACCCGGCGGCCGGCCTGATGCCGCCTTCATGGATCGCGACGGCCGTCCCCGCGAGCACCGGTGCCACCGAGGCCGCCAGCGTCGCGGGCCGCACAGCGGACCACCAGACGCGCGATCGCCTCAGGGCCGGGGCGGTTGCCAACATTGCCTAGGGTCTCTTCGGAAACTTCGAGAAGTTTGGTTTTCGTTTTTGCACATACGCGTCGCGGCCCTCTTGGGCCTCTTCGCTCATGTAGTAGAGAAGCGTTGCGTCACCGGCGAGCTGCTGGATGCCGGCGAGGCCGTCATCGGCCGCATTGAGCCCGGCCTTCAGCATGCGCAAGGCGAGCGGGCTGAGCTCGAGCATCCGCCGGCACCAGGCAACCGTCTCCTCCTCGAGCGCGGCCAGCGGCACGACCTTGTTGACGAGGCCCATATCGAGGGCCTGCTGAGCGTCGTACTGCTCGCAGAGGAACCAGATCTCGCGCGCCTTTTTCTGGCCGACGATGCGAGCCAGCAGGCCGGCGCCGTAGCCGCCGTCGAAGCTCCCGACCTTCGGGCCCGTCTGGCCGAAGCGCGCATTGTCAGCGGCGATCGTGAGGTCGCACACGACGTGCAGGACGTGGCCGCCGCCGATGGCGTATCCCGCCACCATCGCAATCACCGGTTTCGGCAGGCGTCGGATCTGGATCTGGAGGTCGAGCACGTTGAGGCGCCCGGTGCCCTTGGGGTCGACGTAGCCGTCGTCACCACGTATGCGCTGGTCGCCGCCCGAGCAGAAGGCCTCGGTGCCCGCCCCGGTGAGAATGACGACGCCGATCTTCGGGTCGTCCCGAGCCGCCTCGAACGCTCTTGACATCTCGAGGACGGTCGTCGGCCGAAAGGCGTTGCGGACCTCCGGACGGTTGATCGTGATCTTGGCGATGCCGTCCCAGGTGTCATAGAGGATGTCCTCGTACTTGCCCGAACGCTTCCAGTTGCCCTTCGGCTTGGCCGCACGACTCTTCAAGTCCGCACTCCTAGAGCGTTCGCTAGCACTATCGAGATCGTACGCCCGCGGCGGCTATCGGCGCTCGAAAGCGAGCCTGGCGCCCAGCCCGATCAGGACGACCCCGGTGACCTTCGTCATGAAGGCGCGGACGCGCGACCCGAGGCCGCTCCGGCCCAGCCTTGCCACGACGTGGCCATACGCGACCAGCCAGACTAGCAGCATGACCTCGAACGTGGCGACCATGAGGACGAGCCGGGTCGCGGGGTCGCCGGGCAGCGTGAACTGGGGCATCACGGTCACGAAGAACGCGCCCGTTTTCGGGTTGACGAGGTTGCTCACGAGGCCCTGGCTCCAGGCGCTTCGATCGCGCAACGTCGCGCCACGAGGTGCTTGCGACTCGTCTCGAGGCGATTTCGCGAGAAGGCTTCTCGCGCCGAGATAGAAGAGATAAGCCGCGCCCGCCAGCTTCAAGATGGTGAACGCGGTCGACGAGCGTTCCAGCAGCACGCCGACTCCCAGCGTCGCTGCCGCGGCCCAGGCGAGAATGCCGACCGCGACTCCAAAGGCGGACATCGTCGAAGCACGCGGGCCGCCGGCGAGCGCGTTGCGGATGATCAGTGCCGTATCGGGGCCGGGCGTCGCGATGATCAGCGCCGACAGCGCGACCCATGCGAAATAGCGCGCGTCGAAATCCATCTAAGCCTTCGGTGTCGGTTTCGGACGCGGGAACAGCCGGACGATGTTGGCGTAGTCGGCCGGGGTGTCGATGTCGTCGAGGCGGTCGAGCGTCGGCACGATGTCGACCAGCTCCGGTCGCCGATCGAGCACCTGGCGCGCCCCGGCGTCGCCCTCGAGCGTCATGAGCTCGTCCCACAGCTCGCGCGCCAGCACCACCGGCGGCGTCCACTTGCCCTCGTCGCGGGCCACTGCGACCGCAGGGCGGGCCCCTTCGCGACGCCAGCCACGCAGCAAGGCGGACACAGTCCGCGAGCCCACCATCGGCTGGTCGCCGAGCATCACCAGCGCGGCTTCCATGTCCTGGCGCAGCGCGCGGAGGCCGGCTTGCAGCGAGGAGGCCATGCCTGTGTGAGCGCGCGGGTTGTGGACCAGCTCGGCATCGCCGCCGACCGCGTTCTTGACCTCGTCGGACGAGTAGACGACGAGGATCTGATGGCATCCGCCATCCGAGGCCGCCTCGATCACGCTCTTGATCATCGGCCTGCCGTCGAAGTCAAGGAGCAGCTTCTGGGGCCCTGACATCCGCGAGCTCGAGCCTGCCGCGAGCACGACCGCGCCCACCGGAAGCAAGGCATCAGCCAGGCGGTCGAACGGCGGGGTCGCTGATCGGATCCACTCGACGTCGGCCTCCGCCCGGAGCGCGTTCTCGGCAAAGTCTCGGAGTCTCGCACTGTCGGCGTCGACCAGGAACAACCTCCGGCCGGCGAGGACGCTCAGGTCTCGATCGTCCTTCGGCAGGCCGATCACAGCCATCGTCCTGCAGTCCTTACGTGCGGCCACGTGCTGGAGTCCCGCCTCCAGGTCCCGACCGCGAACCACCACGCTGTGCGGCCCTTCGGGCTCGCGATAGGTGCGGCCCCGGATCGGCAGCTCCAGGTCGCTCATGACGAAAACGGGCATCCTCAGAATATGGCAGACGGGACCAGGATCCGAGCCCAACACTCGACACGACTTAAGCTCTTTGAGTGCCATTGATCGGGGCCCACGTCGACTCGTCCGGAGGGCTCCACCTCTCGTTCGAACGTGCCAAGGCCATGGGTGCGGAGGCGATCCAGGTCCACCCCACGCCGCCCGGTTTCTGGGGGTCTCCGAAGCTCGACGAGGTCCGCATCTCCACCTTCAAGGAAGCTGCCGCCAAGCACGGCAAGCCGCCGTTCTACTTCCACGCCGTATACCTGATCAACCTCGCCGGCGACGACCCCACCATGCGCCAGCGTTCGGAGAGCACGCTGACGGGCTACCTCAAGGCAGCAGATGAGCTCGGCGTCAACGGAGTGATCTTCCACACGGGCTCGCACAAGGGCGCCGGCTTCGAGGTTCGGCTGCCCTCGATCCTCGAGCACATCCGGAAGGTCCTGGAGCGCGCCGCACCGAAGTCTGCTCGGCTGCTGATCGAGAACAACGCGGGCCTCGGCGGATGTGTCGGCGCCCGCTTCGAGGAGATCGCCCGCATGCTCGAAGGCCTGCACGACCCTCGGGTCGGTGTGTGCTTCGACACCTGCCACGCGTTCGCGTCCGGCTATGACGAGCGAACACCTTCCGACGTGACGAAGACGGTCGACGAGCTGGACCGCGTGGTTGGTCTGAAGCACGTCGATGTGATCCACTGCAACGATTCCGTGACCGGCCTCGGCTCCAACCGCGACCGGCACGCGAACATCGGCGAAGGGCAGATCGGCGAGGAAGGCTTTCGGGCCCTGCTGCACGAGCCGAGGCTCTCGAGGCTGCCCTTCATCCTCGAGGTCCCGGGAGCCGGCGACGGTCCCGATGCCGCGCAGGTCGCCACCTTGAAGCGCCTGGCTCGCGGTTAGGCGAGCCCAGCTACCGGCTGGTCAGCGCCCGACCCGGTGAGCCGCGGCCCGCGGGCTACGACGCGGTGGTCGCTGCATCGCCAGCCCGGCGACGTGCCAGACCCTGGCCCCAAGCCTGCGGACGCCGCCCAAGAAGGGCTCGGGCCGTCCAGCCATGAGCCGCCGGTTTTCAGCCTCGAGCTGCATGTCCTTGAGCCGCCGCCACGCCATGTCCTCGTTCTCGTAAGGGTTCACCTCGAGCCTCCGTAACCTGCCTAGACTCTCTGCTAGTTATTATAACCTACATTGCCTATTCAGCGGTTATAATCGTCGGCAAATGGCTGACCGAGACACCGCCCCCGGAGTGCTGGGTATCGTCCAGGCCTTTGTCAACACAGTCGACCTTCAGGACGGCCCCGAAGAGATGTCAAACCCTGACGCGCTTGGGATCTGGCTCGCGGCCCATGAGCTCTTGGAGCCCGGGGCACCGGTGTCGGAAGCAGACCTCAGACACGCGATCGCGGTGCGCGAGGCGATCCGTGGTGTGATCGGCGGCAACAACGGCGGAAGGATCTACCCGCTTGACATAGCCACCCTGAACGAAGCCTCTGCTGCCAGCCGGCTGCGAGCGCGATTCGGCGCCGACGGCAAGGCGCGCCTGGAGCCAGAGGCAGGCGGCGTCGCCGGGGCGATGGGTCGGGTGGTGGCCGCCGTCTTCACCGCGATGGCGGATGAGCACTGGACGCGGCTCAAGCTGTGCGGCTCGCCGACCTGCCGGTGGGCCTTTTACGACAGCTCTCGAAACCACTCGAGCCGCTGGTGCACGATGGCGACCTGCGGCAACCGCCAGAAGGCGAGGCGGTTCCGAGAACGCGCCAGGTCGATGGCCTAGAACCCATAGGGTCTTGTCAAGTCCTGGGACCTCCGAGCGTGGGGTCGAAGTCGAGACCTGAACGCCACACTCCCCAGATGATGGCGAGGGCCTTGGACATGCAGTGACCAAGGGCGTTCATCGCGCTCTTGCCC
>DASPYG010000162.1:0-5758 GCA_035636885.1 Candidatus Nitrosopolaris sp. | reverse complement strand
ACGACCAGTAAGTAACGCTCCGGACCAGCCTTGCGGTCGCACCAGTAAACTGCGCTGCGTTCACCGAACCGGTCGAGGGTCGAATCGACGTAACCCCAGACATACGGCGGATCAACACGGCCGGGATGGTCGTAGAACCCTGCCACTTCAGAGCAGCCCACTTGTCGGGCGTGTTCACGGAGCGTCTGCGGTAGCGTGCCGTCCTGGCCAACGAGCGGCACTACCCCGAAGAGCAGAAACACGAGTGACAGGAGCACCCGACAATCGTTCACTCCAAGCTCCTATTGGGAATGCTGCCTAACGGATCGCGCTTAAGCTGCGGGCGCCATACCAAGGGGCGCAAGGCGGCCGAGCGGCAGACAAAAAGGCTGGCCGGCGAGGCAACGCAATTCCTCCCTACTTGGGAGCGCCCGCCAGCTTCAAGCGCTTGTTAGGCGGCGGCTTCGGATCTCCACTTGGCTCCTTGCGATCTACCCCCTCTGAAGAACTGGCGTAGCGCAGGATCCACTCAAGCACGGGATCGCGGCCTAGGCGGTAGTCGGCCCACGTCGGGACAAGTTCGTGATCCGGCTGGATGACGTTGGGGCTTCGGCCAACGAAGTGATAATACTGAGTCGAATACCGCACCCGGAGATGCGAGTTTGGGAGCCGCATCTCCCGCGCTTCCTGGAAGCTGTTGGGTTTCTCTCCGATCATCTGCCCTACCAGAATGGCGGCAGTTTGGGTGTGAAACTGCGCGGCGTTCGCCATGCCCGCAGAGAACGTGTTCGTGCCGATGGCAACGAACAGATGCCCTCGCCGATTGAGGTGCGACATGCGGCTGATAGGCTCAACGAGGTACCGGAGCCCTAGTGTGTAATCTCCGCCACCATTCTGACGCATGTCGATCACGAGCTTGTCCGGGCGCGTCCGCGCGACCAGCGCCAGGAGATCGGCCGCACGTGTCGAGAGACTGTCGTAGCCGCGAAAGCTGCAGTAGACCGTGCGGGCCTCCGGCAGGTACTGGTGCCAGAAAGCCTGATTCGCGTGCTGTAGATACAACGGCCTCGAACTAAACACGTGCGTCCAGGGGGAAGCGTCCGCGACGTTCATTGGCACCGCGTGGGCCTCGAAGCTGAAGTGGTGCCCGGCGTCGTCCGCTAGAGTCAGAGTCACCACTTCCCGAGCAGACGTGAGATCGATCCCGTGCACGATCATACCCATGCTGAGGAAGCCTTCGGCGCGCGCTTGCCGCAACGAAAGGTGTTCATCCGCGGGTGTGAGTGCCAGCAGCCGATGCATCACGACTGCAATAGGCTGGTTCTGGAGCGTCAGGAGTCGGGCGCCGAGAATGCGTTCGCTGCCACGCAGGACGGCGATGACCCGGTACTCGGTGCCGAAGCGCCGGATTTGGAAGGGAAACTGCGGACTATCGTCCGGCATTACGATAAAGGTGTGCGCGTCACCGATGAGGTTTGCGATCTGGTCCATCTTGGCGTACACCTGATCGCCGTTGAGGCTGTCCAATCGGCGGTCGAGCTCCGTCACCAACGAGTCGAAGCGGTGCCGAGGGAGCGAGTGGAACGCGTTGGTATGCCGCGCCACGATCTCGCGTGCGAAAAATGCTAGGTCCTGGCGCCACCGCGCGGCGTCGAGATCCAGGGTCGGGGTGTCCCAGCCATCCGGACGCGTCTCCCCGACCCGTCGAAGAGCGATCACCCCGCTGTCGCCCGAGACCGCGAAGCCTCCGCGCACCGCGTCGGCGCTTAACGTTGCGTCAAGCGTGCCCACGTCAGGTCCGGCTGTGAACAGGAGGTGTAAATGGCTGGAGTCAGCGCGTCCGCCCGTAATGGCGAACGTCCCCACCGGGGTCACAAGCTCACCGTCGTATCTGCCGTCGGCGCAGCGCAGATTGAGCGAAACTTCCAGTGCACCGCTCTCCCGACTGGTGGCAGTCCCCGTGAAGTAGCCCTTCGGATCGTCGGGCTGGCAGCCGTGGACCTCCTGGCCGCTGGTCAATTGCGTGTGTAGAGTGGCGGCCAAGCCAGACAGAGCCAGAACTCTCACCACTATGTGCGCCACAATCGGGTCTCGGCGTGCCGCCGCCTAACGAAATGGCGTTGGAGCCTGCTCATTGGCCTTGAGGCGGCTGCCATAGCTCGACCTTGTTTCCTTCTGGATCAATGACCCAGCCAAACTTCCCATAGTCGGATTCATCAATCTTCTCGAGCACATTGCAGCCTTCTTCCTTCAAGGCTTTGACCAAGGCGTGGAGGTCTTCCACTCGGTAGTTGACCATGAAGGGAGCAGAGCTCGGAGCAAACTGCTTACTTTCTTGCGGACTGATTAGCCAGGCAGTTGTGCCTGCAACCGGCTTGCCCTCGGAGTCGGTCCAATCGAAGGCAGCTCCGCCCCAGGCTTGGACCTCGATTCCCAAGTGCCGCTGGTACCAAGCCTGCAGTGACGGAGCGTGCTTGGCCTTGAAGAAGATGCCGCCGATGCCAGTGACTCGTTTCATGTGACTCCGATGCGCGGTGGTGTGAGAGGAATGGGCTAGCGCACAACACTCCGCTTCCCTTAAACCGATCATCGCCCGCCAGCTTCAAGCGCATGTTAGGCGCCGTCGGCCCTAATGGTAAGTCCACCAGTAGTCCAACCGTTTGCGAAATTGGTCGTAGAAGAGGGTGTAACCGTCCTCGTTGTATGCGCTGTGCCAGAACAGCACCTCAGACTGCCCGTCGCCGTCGTAGTCACCGGCGTCGACGAGCTCAAGCTGGCTGCCGAGGTAGAGCGTATCGTGGCCCACCAGGAACCAATGGGCCGACCACTCGGGACCTGCGGTAAACTCGCAAGCATTGACTGGCTGCTTCAAGCGCAACGCAAGAAGGCTGTGCCCGAGTGTGTCCTGGTAGCTCTTGTCGAACACGAGATCTGAGGGATTGAAGTGCCATCGCTGCGCTGGTTTGTCCTCGCCATTCGGACATACCACAACGGTGTCAACGACCGCACGGAATCTGCCGAAGAGCGCTTGACGGCCCGAGGTGTCGGGCTGAAAAGGTCGCCAGCGTTCGGGGTCGCGGAAGTGAGGGACAGAGACGAGCACCAGCGGCCGCCAAGGCGGTGGACTGCACCATAGCCAACCTGTGAATGTCCGGGTGGCGTTCGCGATTCGGGGAAGAGACCGGCTGGGCACCAATCGCAATACATGGTCGCGGGTGTAATTCTCGGCGTACTTGCTGTGGAAGCCAGTATCCACCGTGAGAATGGAGCCCAGGTTGCGGCCGTCGAACGTCACGACCCAAGGATGTTGAGAGCGCGTTGTTGCGTCCGACGCTTCCGGATGGGTCAAGGCGATCCATTCGGCCCCGCGAAGTCGAAACAGAGCACGAGCGCTTACGGTCACAGGGCTATCCGGGGGACACCGTGACCACTCGAGAACGCCCACGACGACCGTGCTCTCCTGCGCTGGCCCGGGGACGGCGAGAATGAACGACAGCGTGACCCAGATTGCTGCGAGTCGCGACATCATGGTATGGACGGCTGCTACTGCCATTGCAACGACGCGACGGCCGCGAACAGGCTATCACGCATCGAGGCTCTGGGAGTCAGGGCGAAGACCTCGGCGAAGCGTCGTGGTGAGAGGGCCACGGTGGCGGCGAGACCAAACACTGTGTCGGTCTTTGCACTGTCGACGTGTTGAAAGGCATCGATCAAGGCGTCACGGCCCGCGACTCGCAAGCGGCACAAGTGCTCACGGTTATAGCCCGGCCTCCGTAGACGCGACATCAGTGACGAGTGCTCCACGATCACAGAGCTAGGCTCAGGTGATACGATGTAGGCCACTTCAGTAGAGTCCAAACCAACCCATAGAGTCTCGGTGCCGCTGGTGCCCGCGGCGCGAAAGCTCGGTGGGAGGTGAAGTTGTCCAGGCGGCGAGGTAACAGGCCGAAGGGGCCAATTCTGGAGAAGTAGGGGTGGCGTCGTACACTCAGAACTGTGCGTCAGCGTCTCGCGCCAGGCTGCGACCGTTTGTGGCGGCCGAGAACACGACAATGAGATGCACAGCAGGATACCAGTCGACGCGACGCGCATGTGTGGCTGCCTAACGGCTCGCGCTTAGGCTGCGGGCGACTCGCCCACCAGCGCAACTGGCCGTGGACGAAGTCCAGTGCCCGCCAGGGCACGACCCTAGGGCCTCCTTTAGAACGACAGCGCCCGCCAGCTTCAAGCGCATGTTAGGCGGCGCGCGTCGATCAACAATTCCATGTAGGGCTCGCTCGCAGTAGGAGAGCGACATCCCTCAGCCTAGCATCACCGGGAATCCGAGAAGGGTCCCGGGACTGGTCTTCCATGCTGTCAGGAAGTTCAAAGTCCAGGAGCATGCGGGGGTGCGCACAAAACATCACCGTGACGTTTTTGCCATCGCTTGAGACACCCCCGCTAATCCCGACTCCCAGCGCGTCTCGAAGTGCCGCCCACGACGCCGTCAGTGGTAAGCGACCGTAGAGCAGACCGTCCCCACCGAAAACGAGCCACACGTCGGCGGGTTGAGTAGGGACCAGCGAATCCTCCAACTGAGTGGCAACGGCGGTCAACCCCTTGAAGTGGAAAACGAGCGAGGGATTGGTGTCACTCTTCTCGGCGTCAACCGTATCGCGCGCGCTAGGACACACGCCCCTGAGGCTCTTGAGGTTCATGCGTAAGTCCAGCGGGCCAACGGAATCCTCGGACACCCGAAGGCTTCCCGGGTCCTGGGAGCAATAGCGCCTCACGGTATCAACCGTGGATCCCGGCACGGAGGCAGACGGTCGCTCGTTCGAAGCGTCACGATGGGAGGACGGTGCATCACCGCGTCCTGAGCACGCGAAGAGGAGACCGCAGACCACGATACAGGAGCACCGCGTCATCATGGATGTGTGCCGCCGCCTAACGGATTGAATGACCGTCGTGGAACAATTGAATAAGGGCCGGCACCGCTCACGGGACGGGGGAACAGACCGCTTCGACCGTGTACTCGTCGCTCACCGGCTGGGTCGGACGGGTATCGGGGGCTGCCTCCCAGTGGGCGCTCACATTGCAAGAGACGCTCGCTCGCCGAACCGTGAACTCGCCACCATTGGGACCGTCAGCTCGCTGCCTGAAGTCCTCATTCCAGCCCCGAGCTGAGAGACCCTTATCGATGAGGATCTGAGGCGGGTTCATCCAGTTCGCTCCAAGGGCCTTGAACGTTCCAGTCACGATGACCTGACACCCCGCCCGTATCTGCCGACCGTCCGGTGAGGTCGTCGTCTCGCCCTTGCGCACTACCTTGGCACCCGGCACGGCTTTAACGATAGCTGCAATCGTGTCGCAGGCTGCCTCCGCGCCGTCGGCTCGCTTCCCAAGATCCTGGGCCGAGGTCCCGATGGGGAGCGCGATGGCGCAGAGTGCGGTTGTCAAGCTGACCAACGCGCCGTGGCCCGTTGACATGAGTCCTCCATCGCAAAACACCGCTGCGGCGCCGCCTAACGGATCGCGCTTAAGCCGCGGGCGCAATGCCCGCGGGCGCGGCTCGCGCTACTGGATCACGACCGTTCGCTCGATGACCAGTGCGCTATCGCCAGGTTCTCGCCGCCCGAGCACCTGGACCGTAGCGGTACCCGCCGACGCGAACCGCACGGTGGCAGTGTGTTCGAGCCCGCGTAGATCCATGGGGCAGCCCCAATTCGGTGGCAGCTCCGTGACAACGGAATCGAAGGGCTGAATCACAGCGACAAGACCGTCGACAGAAGCCGACGTG
>DASPYG010000161.1:0-5485 GCA_035636885.1 Candidatus Nitrosopolaris sp. | reverse complement strand
GGCTCGCGCTCGAGGTGCTCCATCATCCGATGGTATTCGCGGTCCATCTCCGGACTGTCGGCGTTCTTCTTGTAGGCCGCCTCGTTCTCGAAGACGACGCTCATCCAGATCTCGTTGGGGTTCGTTGTGCTGCGGAAGATGGTGTGGTAGACCCAGCCCGCGGGCGGCGACTCCTCAAACCTCTCCATGTCTCCAATGAATTGCTTGTCGTGTCCAGGTTTCAAGGTGTACTTGGCGATCGTGCCGTACATCACAGACCCCCTTATGGAAGTGTGGCGACGTGGCGCCGTTGGTCGTGATCGTACCTCCTGCGTCTAGCGCAATGAACGAACGGACCTGCTCGCTGCGGCGCCAACGCCGCACAGGAAGATATTTCATCGGCCGCATGATGGACGGCATTCTCAAGTTTCTTGATTTCTAAGTCCAAAGTTGGCAGGATGCGCGGAGCGCTCTAGGGTTGACGGGTGGGACACTCGGACCCGCCTGCCACCCTGACCATCCCGATCAGCGGCATGGTGCAGCCGGCCTTCGTCGTCTACTTCGCTGCCGGCTCGGGGGAGCTGCCGACGGCCGACGCTGCCGCCGCGGCGCTGGATCAGTGGGCGTCAGCGCACATCCCATCGCCCCTGCTCGAGGCGGTCGCGGCGTTTCGGAAGGCCGGTCTCCTTTCCATCGGCATCCGACCCGCCGTGCAGCTGCCTCCGCTGCCGATCGAGCTACTTCAACACATGGGGCTTGGGGAGCTCGAGGAAAGGATCGCCCGATCAGCGACGAATGTCGTGTTGGTGGTGGCCAAGGACCTCAACATGCCGCCACGCGCGGGTTTGTGGGCGGCTTTAGCCGCTGCGCTCGCCGTTCGCGACCTGGTGCAAGGCGTGATCTTCGACCCCGAGTCTCTTCGGATCATCAAGCCCGACGAGGGCGCGCGATGGTTCTCACCGAACGGTGTCGTCAGGGTGGCCGAGCACATCATCGTTCCGTTCTCGATTGGTGACCGAGGTCTCGGATGGATGACCACTCGTGGACTTGGCAAGTTCGGGTTGCCCGACCTCGAGCTGCGCGACCTGCCGCCGAACCTCGACAAGCTGAGCATCTTCATGAACGCGGTGGCTCAGTACCTGGTCGAGGCTACGTTCCG
This sequence comes from Candidatus Nitrosopolaris sp., assembly GCA_035636885.1. Lineage (GTDB taxonomy): Bacteria > Chloroflexota > Dormibacteria > Dormibacterales > Dormibacteraceae > UBA10449. The sequence continues at coordinate 4,347 of DASPYG010000161.1, read as the reverse complement.
CGAGGTGACGGCGCGTAAAGCAAGTGTCGACAGGCTGGAGCTGCCCGCTGAAATCTCCGTCGACCGCGCCCTCGTCGCACGGGCGTTGCGCCAGAAAGACGACAACGCACCAACCGATGACGGGCGCGTGACCGCGGTCCTTCGCTTTGATTCTGATCAGAGCACGTCCGGACCTCCGATGATCCGCATCGAACGTCCTCCGAGCTTTGCGGGTGATACCGGCGTGTGGCTCAACGAGCTAGCAGGGACGCTCCTGGGCAAGACGCACAAGACGCTCATGGCGAAAACCGAGGGAGATTCCATGCAGCGCGCCCACGAACGCGCGCTGAGCGAGCTGCCGCAGATCAAGCAGCGGTTCAATGCCGGTTTGAAGCCCGGCGAAGCTCTGTTCATCAAGCATGGATTCCCCACGACGGCTGGGTCGCGCGAGTACATGTGGGCGGTGGTCAACCGATGGCAGGGCACGACCCTCACCGTGCAGGTCGCTAACGATCCGCAGCAGGTCGAGGGCCTTCGCATGGGCATGACGGTCCTGCTCGAGGAAGCGGATGTCTTCGATTGGTTGATCCAGTTGCCCGGTGATTGCACCGAAGGCGGCTACACCTCGAAAGTCGCCCTCGAGGAAGGGTACGAAGGCACGCCGGAATAGCGAGCTCTACCAGCGGCCGCGATGCACCACGTCGCCGAGCGAGCGCCTCGGGATGGTCACGCTCGAGCCCTCCATCCGCTCGCCGTGTGCCCGGTAGCCCAATCCAAGGACGCCTACGGGCCGCAGCCCGGCCGGCACGCCAAGCGTCTCGAGAAGCTCGTCCTGGCCCTGGGGTATTCCAAAGAACCATCCGCCTACGCCCTCGTCGACCGCCTTGAGGAGCATGAGCATGCAGGCCATGGCGGCGTCCGTGTCCCAGAAGTGCGGCACCGGCCAACCACTCTCGACCGCGCGAGGGCCGTGCGGGCCGCCTTTATCGTCACGGGAGTAGCGCTCGAGGTAGACCCGCTTGTCGGGAATCGGCATGACGATCACAGGCGGACGGTCGTCCGGCATCGCGCCCTGCGTTGTGCGCCAGAACCACGCGACCTGGTCGGGATCGTCGAGCACGATCAATGCGAGACCCTGGCTGAAGCCTGCGGACGGTGCATGAAGCGCCGATTCGAGGATGCTGTCGAGAATTTCCCGAGGGATCGGGCGCGAATCGAAGTGATGCACCATGCGCCGGCGTTTGAGCAGCTCTGTGAATTCCACGCGGCCAATGTAAGCCTCGCCTGAGCCCCTTAACCTGCCCTTCACCTGACAGTGGCACAATGGGGTTGTCCCCGGTTGCCGCCCCTCGAGGAAAGGGATGGGGCTGCGGGATTCTTGACCAAGCGAAGGCTCGGGTTTTTCCAAGGAGGCTGTATATGGCGGAAGCCAAAACCGCAGTAGCGAACAAGCCGGTATGGGTCGACCTCTCGACCAGCGATGCAGCCGGCGCGCGCAACTTCTACTCGAATCTGTTCGGGTGGAAGATCGACGTCAATCCCGACCCGCAGTACGGCGGCTACGCGATGGCCACCATCGGCGGCAAGGACGTCGCGGGCATCGGTCCGAAGCAGATGGCCGAGGCGCCATCAGCGTGGACGGTGTACATCGGCAGCGCGAACGCCGCCGACACCGCCAAGAAGGCCGAGGCCGCGGGAGGCAAGGTCATCGTGCCACCGATGGAAGTCGGTCCCCAGGGCGTGATGACGATCATCGCCGATCCAAGCGGAGCCATGCTCGGCGTGTGGCAGTCGAAGGCGATGACCGGCGCGCAGGTCATCGGCGACGCCAACTCGTACGGATGGGCGGAGCTGAACTCGCGCGGAGTCGAGAAGGCCAAGCCCTTCTACAAGACGCTCTTCGGCTGGGGCGAGAAGAAGAGCGAGATGGCAGAGGGCATGGAGTACACAGAGTTCCTGTCCGGTGGCGAGAGCATCGCCGGCGGCATGGAGATGAACCCGATGGTCCCGGCCGAGGTGCCGAGCTACTGGCTCGTGTACTTCAACGTCCCCGACGTCGACAAGTCGTACGAGAAGGCCACCGAGGCCGGCGCCAAGTCGATGCTGGAGCCGCAGGACTTCCCAGGCGGGAGGTTCGCAATCCTCAGCGACCCGCAGGGAGCGGCCTTCGGTCTTCTCAAGATGAAGAGCTAACCAGGAGACACTTGCTCGCGGGCCGGCACCTCGCCGGCCCGTCCTTTTCTCGAGGCCAGCAGCACGACGATTCCGGTGGCAAACACCACGATCGCCAGGATCACAAGGACGATGAAGTCCCTGCCCCAGTCGACGTTGGTCTGGACGACGATCAGAAGCGGTGCGGTGAACGTGCCCATGCCGGCGCCGATAGTCAGCGTTGCCGCGCCGGTCCAAACCCACCCCAGGCTTGGTGACCCCAGCGCAAGCATCAGGCTGCCGGCGACCAAAGCCAGCGCTCCAGCCACGACCAGGCGCTGGTATCCGACGCGGACCATCAGAAACCCGGAGATGGACGACATCACCGGCCAGCCGAGCGACATCGCCCCCACAGCAACGCCTGCCTGGTAGGCCGATCCGCCCTGCACCGCCTGCACCCACAGCGGGACGTAAGCGGTGACGCCGAACATCAACGTTCCCGCAACGGCGGCGATTGCGATCGCGGGTCCGATGATTCTGTGGCGCAGCAGATGGAGCGGCACGGTGGGGTCGGCCTGTCGCCATTCCATTCGCACAAACACGCCTAGCAGCACGATCGCAGCCACGACCAGCAACCAGTTAGGCGTGGCCGCCTGGCTTCCGGTGCCGAAGCCGATCAGGAGCAGCGTGACTCCGATGGTCAGCAGGATGGTCCCGCGCACCTCGAATCTTCGCCTCTCCGCGCGCTCGGGCATGTGCTCGGCATAACCCCAGACGAGCGCGGCCGCCACAAGGCCGATCGGGACGTTGATGGTGAAAATCCAGCGCCACCCGATGGTGGACACGAAGAGCGCACCCAGGGCGGGCCCGATGATCGCCGCCACCGCCCACATGCTGGCGAAGAAGCCCAGAAGGCGAGCGCGCTGCTGGAACGGAAAGATGTCGGCGACGACCGTGAACACGAGCGGCTGGATACAGCCGGCGCCGATCCCCTGCAGCGTCCGAAATGCGATGAGCCAGCCCATGCCCGGACTCGCCGCGCAGAGCGCGGAGGCGACGATGAAGATGAGGAGGCCAGCGAGGAGCACTGGGCGGCGGCCCCGGATGTCGGCGAGCCGGCCCCAGATGGGCACGGTGGTGGTGGCGGTGATCAAGTAGCCACTGACGATCCAGGGATAGAGCTGGAAGCTGCCGAGCTCCTTGGCGATCGTGGGGAGCGCGGTGCCGACGACGGTCGAATCCATGGCCGCGACGAACAGCGAGAGCATCAGCCCCGCCATGACCCGCACCAGCTGCGGGGTCCACGGGATGCGAGTTGCCGGCGCGCTCACATACTCAGGCTAACTTGGCGTCGGCGACGGCGAGGGTGAGGGTGACGGCGCCGCTGACGGACGCGGGCTGGGCGAAGGTGACGGCGAAGATGAAGGGCTCGGCGACGGCGAGTTCGTGCGCGCCGATGAGGCGACAGGCGTCTGTGCCGGGGCTGGCTGCGGAGTGAATGGCTCGCCGGGCGCCACAGGCGGGATTGCAATAGACGCAATCAGGATGAGCACCAGGACCACCAGGCCGGCCACGGCCGAAACGGCCAGCAGGCCACGCTCCCCTTGATAGGGACGAACGCCGGTGTTCTGGGGCGACGACTTGTACGCGCGGCGCAGCGGGGTGAGCTTGATGCCCTCGGCGGCGGCGCCGGCCCACGGCGCGTTGGCATAGATCGAAGCCTGAAAGAGCAGGAGCAGGGCGATCGCGGCGGTCGCGAACGACGGGACCCGCACCACCATCACGATGGCGGCTGCCACGCCCGCGCCTGCCATCATCGCCTCGATCTGCGCCGACTTCAGCGCATGCAGCAACCGGCCCTCCCCCTCGCGCTCCTTTGGCGTGCGCAGGAACGCGCTGTGAAAGCGCAGCAGGCCGCGGATGCAAGCCATGCTGACCACCCAGCTCAGCGCGAACCACACCTGCAGGCCCGCTAATGCGTCTCGCCACGTGCATTGCGTTTTCAGCTTCATGGCCCACACGGCTCGCAGCAATCCGGTGGCGAGAAAGGCGATGGGCAGGCCGAGCACGGCACCTGTCAACGAGCGAATCGGCAGCTGGTGGTGTGAGGCGGTCGCAATCGCCGTGAATAGGAGAAGGACCGTGAAGACGGCCATGAGCGGATCCCCGAACCACTGCACGTTGCCGAGCAGGTAATGGACACGCTGTCCGACGGTC
>DASPYG010000160.1:0-26730 GCA_035636885.1 Candidatus Nitrosopolaris sp. | reverse complement strand
AGGAGTCCGCCGGCGCATGACCTCGCGGGAGCTCGCGATCTGGCGCTCGCTCATCGACACCACTGCAGAGCTTCGGAGAGTTCTGGGCGCCGAGCTGCAGGAGTCAAACCTTTCACCGGCTGACTATCAGGTGCTTCTTGCCTTGAGCGAAGCCGAGGACAGGCGCTTGCGATCATCGGAGCTGGCCAGGACCATCGATTGGGAGCGAAGCCGGCTATCGCATCACCTCGGGCGGATGGAGCGAAGGCGGCTTATCCGCCGTGACGATTGCGCCACCGACAGCCGCGGCGCTGAGGTCTCCCTGACTGGAGACGGAGCACGAGTCTTCCGGCGCGCGACCGCGCCCCACATGAGGGCGATAAAGAAGCACTTCGCTGACGCGTTGACACCAGAGCAATTCGAGGCGCTCGCGGATGTCTTGCGCGCGCTGCAGAACCATCTCCATCCCAATCTGGTGGCTCGAACATGACGGAGCGAATCGCAGTGCTTGGCGCCGGCCACGTTGGGCCGGTGATCGCGAGAATCGCTCTGGACGCGGGTTTCCGTGTCACGATCGCGGCTTCCGATAGCCCCGAGAAGATCGCGCTCATCACGCAAGTGGTCATACCGGGAGCAGAGGCGCGTTGGGCATCGGATGCCGTCGAGGATGCCGACATCGTTGTGTTGGCCATACCGCTTCACACGTTTGTTAGCTTCGACCCTGGCCTGGTAGCCGGGAAGCTGGTGGTCGACGCGATGAACTATTGGCCGGCGGCAGATGGCGTTCTGGACATGTTCCAGGACCGCAGGTATACAAGCAGCGAAGTGGTTCAGCGCCGCCTGACCAGGTCGACGGTGGTCAAGACCCTCAACCACATCGGCTACCACGACCTTGAGGACGCTCGGCGGCATGCAGGCTCGCCGGAACGCAGCGCGATTGGAGTCGCCGGCGACGACTTGGCGGCGGCGAAGGCCGTGGAGGAAGTCATCCAGCGCATCGGCTACGACGCTGTCCGGCTGGACAGCTTGAGCGCCGGCCGGCTCCTCGAACCCGGCGGACCGGTCTTCGGCGCCCTGCTGCGCCGACCCGAATTCGAGCTGGCTCTCAGCGTCAAGGCGGCATAGAGCGCGAGGAGTCTTGGCAACACAAGCTTCAGATCCCATACGAGATTCGGAAGGCGAGGCTCGGAAATTTTCCCTCGTCTTCGGCCTCGACACCTTCGGCGATGTCACGCACGACGCTGACGAGCGCCCGCTTTCGCATGCACAAACGATTCGTAACGTCGTCGAAGAAGGTGTTTTTGCCGAGCAGGTAGGCGTGGACTTCTTCGGGATCGGTGAACACCACACCGACGACTTCCCGATGCCGGCTGCCGACGTCGTGCTGGCCGCGATCGCGGCGCGCACGACCCGAATCCGCGTTGGCTCGGCAGTCACGGTCTTGAGCTCGGATGATCCCGTCAGGGTGTTTCAGCGCTACTCGACGCTCAACGCCGTCTCCAACGGTCGGGCAGAGGTCATCCTCGGTCGAGGTTCGAGCATCGACTCGTTCCCGCTCTTCGGGTACGACCTTGCCGATTACGAGGACCTGTTCGAAGAGAAGGTCAACCTGTTTGCCGAACTACGAAAGGGCGGACCGGTCACCTGGAAGGGAAGGACCCGCGCCACGCTCAGCAACCAGGATGTCGTGCCGCACACGGAATTCGGGCCATTTCCGGCGTGGATCGGCGTCGGTGGAAGCCCGGAATCGGTCGTGCGGGCCGCACACTATGGATTCGCGCTAATGCTCGCGATCATCGGCGGGTCACCTTCGCGTTTCGCCCCTTTCGCACGGCTGTTCCATATGGCGCTAGACAAATTCGGCCGACCGCCACTCCCTATCGGAGTGCACTCCCCAGGTCACGTCGCCGAAACGGACGAGAAGGCGCGAGAAGAGTTCTGGCCGCGCTACCTGCAGATCATCACGAGGGTCGCCGAGACCCGCGGATTTGCCATCCCCACGAAGGAGTCCTTCACGTTTGAAGTCGGGCCGCGGGGGGCTCTCTACGTCGGATCGCCAGAAACCGTGGCGCAAAAGATCGCGGCCAATCTCATCGCTCTCGGGGCCAACCGTTTCGACCTGAAATATGGCATGGGGGGGCTCTCGCACGAATCGCTCATGAGGAACATCGAGCTATACGGCACGCAAGTGATTCCCAGAGTGCATGCACTGCTGGCGTCGCGCAAGGAAGTAGCGTGAACATCTCAGGTACGGTGTTGATGGGGGATATGTGATGGCGACTGCTTTGAGGCGCATGGCGTCGGTGACCTGGTCTGGGTCCGCACGCCAGGGGCGCGGGACTTTCCAGGTGGGGAGTGGGGCGCTTGTCGCGCCGTTCACCTATAACAGTCGATTCAAAGGGGATACCGAGACCAACCCCGAGGAGCTGCTTCTGGCTGCACAGGCCGGCTGCCTGACGATGGCACTCGCAGCGGCTCTCCAGGAGCAGCAGATCGATCCAGGCACAATCGACACATCGGCTGAGCTGGACCTGGTCAGTCACGAGTCAGGCGGCTATCGAATCCCGAGCCTGCGTGTGGAGATCACCCTGTCTAACCGCGACTGGCCCCAGAAGCAATTGGACGCGGCCCTCGAGCGGGCGATGGACATGTGTCCCATATGCAACGCGCTCGGCGGTACTGATATCCAGGTTCGGTTCGGCGACTGAGTAGGAGGATTCGACCGTGAGCTTGCCGAGAGACGATGAACCAGTCAGATTTGCCGCCCATATCGAACCGTTTTTTCGCCCAAAGGACCGTCAGTCGATGCGGCTGCACTTCGACCTGGGCTCATACGAAGACGTGAGCGATCACGCCGATCGCATCCTCGAGCGATTGCGGAGCGGCACCATGCCTTGTGATGGCGCGTGGCCGCCTCAACAGGTCGAGGCCTTCGAACGCTGGATTCGCGGCGGCACGATGCCGTAGTCGCGGTCGAGCAAGGACGTCGTCACGGCTGGTCAGCGCTCGCGCGGCGTCGAGCGCCTTCGGGCCTCGTTCTCTTTCACACGCGCCTTGATGAGCTTCCGAATCAGCGCGACAGGCAAGCTCTGACCGACTGGAAATCGGAGCGTGCTCTGGTTTTCCAGATACTTGGTGACGGTTGCGTCATTCGCACTCGCGATGTGGGCAACCCCATACAGCCCGACATGGCCTTCGAATCCCGCGAAATACGCCACGCGTCCGTGCTGGTCGTACGAAGGCATGCCGTAGCTGATCTTTTCCTTGGCCCGCGGGGCTGCAGTCTTGATCACCTGGCGAAGCTCCCTGAGCAGCGGCTGCACCGCCTTGGGCGCTGCCGCGAGGTAGGCATCGACATCACTCGGTACAGGCTTGCTCGTCTTGGTGGCCATCGAGCATCACTCCTCCTTTGCGATTTGGTCCATTTCATTAGACGCCTGAGCATGCGCCAACTCATCGCTGGAACTCCCGAAGCGGGACGGGGTGCGCGGCCGGCGCCGGCGGGATCGGCGGGCCTACGCCGCTTTACAGTGGAGCTCCCGATGCAGTCCGATCTCGAAGATGTTGTCGACCGCCTCGAGCACGGCCAGGTTCAGGTCGCCGAAGAGGGCAGCGGCTTCGTCGCGGTGGACCCGTCCGCGAACCGTGTGGTCTTCAAGGTCGCGGCCGCGAGCTAGTCAGCCTGCTGGCGGAACACCGGTGCCCCGTTACGCCGGTTCGGGCGGCGGCTCGTCGACAAGTGTTGCCGCGTACGGTACGGCTTCGAGACGTTCTTTCGGAATCGGCTTGCCTGAGAATTCGCTGACGCCGTAGGTGCCATCGTCGATTCGATGGAGAGCCCTTTCGATCTGTGCGAGCGTGACGCGATCGAGTGCTCCTTCGTCCGCCTCGACGTCCAGATCGTTCAAGCGCGTGGACTGGTCTGCGGAATCACCGACGCCAGACTCTTCGCGGACAGTCTCCTGACTGTCGCGGCTTCGCTCCGCCATGCGGGACGTGATGGCATCGCGCTCCGATTCGAGACGTTCCTGGAAGTGGCGGAGGTCTTCTCGTGTCAGCATTTCAGTCGCTCCAGCGGACCAATGACCTTCTACGACCGGCTTGATCAGGAGTCAAGTTACCTTTGGTTGCCTACCGCTTGGCGGGAAGCGTTCAGCCAGACCTTAGCGAAGCGGGAGGTCGAGGTCGCGCGATTGGTGACCCCTTTGAACTCGAGAGCATGACGGTGACCATGCAACTCATTGGTTGCATTTTTAGCCAGCGCCGCGGTAACATGCAACCATGAGATTGCATAACACGACAGACCGGATCGAGAAACAGGTCGTTCTGCGCGCACCGCGCTCGCGTGTCTGGCGCGCTCTTGCCAACGCCGATGAGTTTGGCGCCTGGTTCGGGATCAAGCTCGAGGGTGCGTTCGCGCCCGGCTCGAGTGTCAAGGGCATGATCACGATGGCCGGCCATGAGCGCGTGACCATCGAGATCGCGATCGAGCGAATGGATCCCGAGAGTCGGCTGTCGTACCGCTGGCATCCATACCCGGCCCATGCGGCCGTGGACTACTCGAGCGAGCCGACCACGTTGGTCGAATTCCACCTCGAGGAAGTCGCGGGAGGCACCCAGCTCACCGTGGTCGAGTCAGGCTTCGACCGCATCCCGCCGGCAAGGCGTGCTGAAGCATTCCGGATGAACGACGCCGGATGGGCTGAGCAGCTCGAGAACATCGCGCGATATGTCGAGGCATAGCACCGGCTGGCGCGAGGTTTCTCGCGCCGCGCCGGTGTTCGCGGCGCTCGGTGACGAAACGCGGCTGGCGCTGGTGGCCCGACTGAGCCTAGATGGTCCTCTCTCGATTACCAGGCTGACCGCCGGATCTGCTGTCACGCGACAGGCGATTACCAAACACCTGGACGTGCTCGCCACGGCTGGGCTCGTCTCCGATGTGCGGCGTGGCCGCGAGCGCATCTGGGAGCTCGAGCTGGAAGAGATGGAAGCGGCGCGAACCTATCTCGACCATGTCTCGAAGCGATGGGACGAAGCGCTCGACCGTCTGAAAAAATTCGTTGAGGAATGAAAGACGTAACGATGCCTTTGAACAACAAGGTCGCGATCCGATACGGCCCTGGCACAGCTGCGGCGGCAGCCGCGCTGACTGCGACGCTCGGGCTCGCGGCCGCATCCTGGGTCGTCGCGGTCTGGCAGATGAACGGGATGGACATGGGCGTTGCGAACCCGCTTGGTTCGTTCGCGTTCTTTGTCGCCCTGTGGGTATCAATGATGGCCGCGATGATGCTGCCGGGCGCGGCGCCGGCAATCGTGAGACGCGCTCATACCGGCGGCGTTCGCGCCGTGCCGCTGTTCGTTGGCTTGTACCTTGCCGTCTGGACACTCGTGGGCGTTGCCGTCTATGTGTTGGACGGGCCGCACGGGTCCTTCGCCGCCGGCGCGGTTGTAATCGCGGCGGGTGCTTACGAGCTCACGCCGCTCAAGCAGCACTTCCGCCGGCGCTGCCGCGAAAGCGTCGGCTCCGGATTCGAGTACGGGCTCTACTGCGTCGGCTCGAGTATCGGACTGATGCTGATGCTGGTGGCACTGAGTGTCACAAGCGTCACGTGGATGGCTATGATCGCCGTCCTCGTCCTGGCCCAGAAGCTCCTGCCCGCGAATGCCACCATCGACGAGCCGCTGGCGCTGGCGATCGTTGGACTCGGAATTCTGATCGTCATCGCGCCCTCGTCTGTTCCCGGACTCACGTAGAAACAGGAAGGAGACACAGAATGACCAATCACAAGATCGGAACACGTGAAGAATGGCTCGCGGCCCGGCTGAAGCTGCTCGAGGCCGAGAAGGCGCTCACGCGGCGTGGCGACGAGCTGGCGCAGTGGAGGCAGGAGTTGCCCTGGGTTCGAATCGACAAGGAGTACCGCTTCGAGACCGACGAGGGCACAGCGTCCCTCGCCGATCTCTTCAAAGGACGCTCGCAACTGCTCATCTATCACTTCATGTTCGGGCCCGAGTACGCGGCGGGGTGTCCGTCCTGCTCGGCGATCGCGGACGGCTTCGATGGCTCCGTCGTCCACCTGGCGAATCACGACGTCACGCTCTGCGCGGTGTCTCGAGCTCCCCTGCCCAAACTGCAGGCGTACAAGCGGCGGATGGGCTGGAGCTTCCCCTGGGCGTCTTCGTTTGAAAGTGACTTCAACTACGACTTCCAGGCGGCGGTCACCAAGGAGCAGTGGGACTCGGGAGCGGTCGAGTACAACTTCCGCCAGGTGGACCTTCGGCTGCCGGAGGGCGGCGAGAAGAATCCATTCGTCACCGCGATCACGTCCAGCGTTGGAACGGACTGGCCGACGTACAGGGGAGAGGGGCCTGGCGTGAGCGCGTTTGCGCTCGAGGACGGCGTCGTGTACCACACCTACTCGGCGTACGAGCGAGGGATAGACGGCCTCTGGAGCATGTACCAATGGCTCGACCGCGCGCCACTCGGCCGCAGCGAGACCGGCTTGTGGTGGCGCCGCCACGACGAGTACGGCATCGGGGGCTGTTGATTTACGTCGGCTACTCGAGGAAGGCGAGGGTCGCGGCGGCCAATAGGGGGGAGGTCCCGATGTTGTAGTGGGTTAGGCCCGGCAGGATCGCGAGTGCGTGACCGCCCTTTGGCCGGCCCTCGCCCATCCAGCCGCCATCGCGGAGGCCGCCATCGAGCAGCTTGAACACTTCGACGTAGTGGCTCGGCGGGGCCATGTCAGCATCGGCGGCGACTATGAGCGTCGGCATTTGGAGACCTCGGACATCATTCGAGAAGTCGAAGTCTTTCGACATCGACTCGCCTATTTTGTCCAGCAGCCGAGGGAAGTCCTCGGGGCGGGGTGCCACACGTTGGTAGACCTGGTACATCGGCGTGTCCCTCATAAAGTCGGCCGCCGCAGCGCTCACCTGGCCCTGCTGCGCCAGCATCTCCGCCGGGATGGCATCGCGCCGGATGTTCGCTGAGACCAAGACCAGCCGGTGCACCTTGTGCGGGTACTTCACCGCCGTCTGGAGCGCCACCCCACCGCCGAGCGAATAGCCCACGACGTCGGGCTTCTCCAGGCCGAGGTCATCGATCAGCGCGGCGATGTCGCCGGCCATGAGCCGGATGTCGATTGGTCGATCGATGTCAGCGGTGCGGCCGTGTGCTTGCAGGTCCGGAAGGATCACCTGGTGGCGCTCGGCGAGCTGACTCAACACAGGCCCGAACATCTCGCCCGACCCGAGTCCGCCGTGCAGGAGGATGAGCGGCCGCCCACTCCCATGAGTCTCGTAGTAGAGGTTGATGCCGTTGACCTCGGCGTACTGGCCGGTGCCCTTCGTGCGTGTGGTCGAATCGCTGGTCATGGTCATGCTCCTAACGTGAACGAGAAGTCGGTGCCAAAGATAGAGACTCCCCGGGCGCCCGGAATTCATCGGTGCGTAGGAAGATCGAGGGGTGCGCATTCACCCGTTTAGACAACATGGGGAGCCTGGACGACTAGCGGCTCAGACCCGATCTCAGCGTCCGGAGCTCCCGCGCTGCTGTATCAGCCGGCTAACCAGTCGAGCGCGTCCTGGCGCCTGCCGAAGTAGCCGGTCGGAAACCGTCCCGGCGCCTCGTTTGCGGGCGGCTCTCCGATCATCGGCATTCCCGCAGGCATGTGAAAGGCAAATTTCCTCACTCCGGCCGCGTTGTAGCGCGGAATGATGTTGGCGTCGCGCCACGGCCCGTCCATGTTGGTCGGGCTCATCCGGAATGCCATGCTGTCGACCAGCACCCCGCTCCGCCCGCATCGCTCCACGCATTCGGCGAACTTCTCGAGCCAGCCTTGAAACTCGCGCGCCGACATTTCGGCCGTCGTGTCGAACCAGCGCAGCTCGACCAGGTCCGCCGAAGGGCGATCGAAAACCTCACCCCATCTGTCCTCGTAGATCTGCTCGACCATTCGCCTGCCTCCTATACGGGTGCGTCGGGTGCGACGCCCAGCCTCTTGCCTGTCTCGACGAGCGTCTTGAGCCGCCGGCCGACGAGCTCGGTCCAGCCCTCCGCGAACCGCTCGACCAGTTGGGGTTCGATGGCGCCGATCGCGCGGAACGAAAACTGGACGCTCGTGCCGCCGTCGCTATCGCTCAGCTGGAACGTGGCGATGCCGAGGGCGAGTCCCAGGTGAAAAGGCCCGGTCAGCTGCAGGTAGCGGCCGTCGGTCCAGCCAGTCACGGAAGCGAGGACGGCGCCTCCTCCATCCCAACTCTCGACAACGAGCCCGCCGAGCTCTGGCTCGAGAGTCAGACCGGTGGCATCCGAGCGTAGGTAAGGGTGTCCCCACCAGCCGCCCGGATCTTCGGTCAGGGCGGCGAAAACCAGGCTCCTGGATGCAGCGATGGCAACGTCCAGGGCGACGTCCACGGCAGGCTGGTCCGTGTTCATCCGCTTTGCGCGACTGTCGACCCGCCGGCCGAAGCGAAGCAAGCCCGACGCCCAGCTCGCGTTGTGAGTGTCGACCCAACGCTCGTACATCTGCTGCAGCGGAACCGCGTTGAGGTAGTGCCATCGCTCGCGGCCGCGCTTGCGGCTGGTGACAAGGCCTGACGCAGTAAGGACCTGGAGGTGGCGCATGACCGCGATCCGGGAGACGTCGAAGTGGGACGCGATGTCGCCGGTGATGCGCGGCCGCTCGCGCAGCAGGTCAAGGATCCGGCGCCGCGTAGGATCGGCGAGGGCAAGCCAAACGGGGCTGCCGTCCCCCTCGACCTCAGGCGCCACATCGCCGGCCTTCCGCATTCAACACGTAACGCTAGCATTACATATCGAAGCCGGCCCTGCAAGGAGGTTAGACCCGAGATGAAGAGCTTGATCCGTTACAAGACCAAACCCGAAACCGCCGATGAGAACCAGCGACTGGTCGAGAAGGTCTATGAGGAGCTGACGGCGCGAGACCCGGGCGGTGTGCACTACGCGACATTGCGCCTGGAAGACGGAGTCACCTTCATGCACCTGTTCACCACCGACTCCGACGACGCCGCCAACACGCTGGGTGGCATCGCTTCTTTTGCCGAGTTCCTGCGAAATCTGCCGGAGCGCTGCGCCGAACCGCCTGTCGCCCAGGCCGTCACGGTCGTCGGCTCTTACAGGGTGTTTGGAGGCGAGTGAATGCATCCAGCCCGCCTGCCCGTGTGGGTGCCGGCGTCTAGCTCACGGTTCGCTCCGCGGCGCACTCCGCTGCTCGTCTCTGCAGGAGCTCGCGCTCCCTTACGTTCTCCGTCAGCGACGCGGCACGCTCGAACTCGGCCCGCGCCTCCTCGAACCGGCCAAGCTTCCTCCCGTGCGCGCCCATTTCAATAAAGAGGACGCGAGGAGCGGGCGAGCTCGAGTCAGAAGCGCCAGCGCGTCGCCCCGTGTGGCTCGGCCGTGGCGACTCCGAAAGCGGTCGATGGCGTGAAGGCGTACAGGTCCCACGGGGCGCGGCCGGCGCTCGGCGCGCTGTATTCGGCGGTGATCGAGCCGTCACTCTCGCTCGCCGGCCAGCCCTGGTCTGAGTACAGTCTGGCGAGACGTTCCAGGGTGGGCTTGTCGGTGACGCGGGTGGCCGTGCCCTCGACGACCAGGTCCAGGTCACCCAGACCGACGGAGATGACGCAATTTGGGTTTCCGGCGAGGTTCCGGCTCTTGCGCGTCCCGGCACCGCTCACGAAGTAGAACTTGCCGTCGACCCACAGCGCGCCCACTGCCGCGACGTGCGGCCGCTGGTCGGGCCGAACCGTGGCCAGCCAGAACGACGTTTTCGTCGCGACCTCTTCGAGCTGCTTCAGCGCCCGCGACCAGGGAATCGGTTCGCTGCCGTAGATGTCCAGGTTCTTCTGTTCCATTTCATTCACCTCAATGACTTGGACCGGTCAGCACTCGGAAATTCATCGATGAGGACCGCTCACCAGTAGCCGGGCAGTTCCATCTGCGCAAGGCATAATGACTCGGCTTTTTTCAGCCAAACGTGAAGCAGAAGGCTTCGGCGCCGCCGTCGAGGAACTCGATCTCAAACCGCCGGTCGCGGATCGGTCCCGGCTGACGGATCAGCTGATACATCCGCGGTTGAACAATCGTGCCGTTTCCGTTCGCGTCGACGTCGGCTCCGTGGGCTGGCCCAGCGCTCTCACCGTCGAGGAGCACGCGAAACCTCACGGTCGCTCCTTTTCTCGCCGGTCCCATCACGAGGTTCACATCGCGCGCGTGGAACTGGTAGGCGACCCAGCCCTTAGGACTGTTGAGGGAGCTCGTGTCGGAGCGGACAGTCCAGTTTCCTGTGAGTCCCCAATGGTTGAGCTGAAGGTGCGCCGGCGCCGCGTAGGTGTGCGGTTTGTCCCACGCCGCACCGCCGCCCCCCGCGTCGAACCCCGTAGCCTGGTCGTGGCCGAGGTAGGTCTCAGGCGACCTGAGGTCCTCCCAATCGGCTTGCACCTCGTCGCCGTTCGGTTCAACTGTTGCCAGTCCCGGGCCCGTGTCCTCGACGCCCACATCGGCGAGGAGCTGCCGGATGACCATCTCCGATCGCTCGTAATCACCTTCACCGAAACGGTGATGCCGGATCCGACCCTGTGCGTCGACGAAGTAGAGAGCGGGCCAGTAGTGGTTGGCGAAAGCCTGCCACACCTCGAAGTCGTTGTCGATCGCGACCGGGTAGTCGATCTTTCTCGCCTGCACCGCCCATCGCACGTTGTCGATTTCGTGCTCGAACTTGAATTCGGGCGTGTGGATGCCGATCGCCACGAGGCCCTGATCCTTGTATCTCTGCGACCAGGCCCGGAAGTACGCCTGTGTGCGCAACCAGTTGATGCAGGTATAGGTCCAGAACTGGACGACGACGACATCGCCCCGCAGGGCGCCTGGCGTCAACGGCTGCGAGTTGATCCACCCGTTCGCGCCGTCGAGAGACGGCATCAGGCCCTCGACTGGTAGGTCTGCCGCTGCGACGCCCTGGTGCCGCGACGCTCGACCCTGGCCGGCTTGCATGGACATCTCCACCTCCTGTGCTACACGGGTTGCGGTCAAAAAGCTGGTTGGCCTCGCGTTCGCCCGCGGCTCGCCATGCTTTCTTTCATGCGTGAGTCATTCACGTCGGATCTGCCATGCCGCGACCAAGGCGACAACAGCACCCGCGATTCCGATCCCCATCGCGCCGGCGATTCCGGCGGTCGACGCGGCGCCACCTCGAGACCCCGCCGCGACCGAGACGCCGGCAAGGCCGGTGCCGAGCACCAATCCCAGACGACCGACCAAGAACCGCGTCGACATCAACATCCCTGTTCCGTGATCGTCGGATGGTTCCATCGCCATGAGCAGCACCATGTTGGACGCGACTCCCATTGCCAGCCCTTCAGTGATGGCGCCGAGAAATACGACCCACAGAGGAACGCCGACAATCGCCGCTGCCACTGTGACCGCCGCTGCCAGTAACGCTGAACAACTGATTAGCGCCTGGCGCCGGACGCTCATGGTTTGAGCGACCAGTTGCTGCCATAAGCTGCCGGGAAACCATGAGATCGCAGCTGCCGTGACGGCCGCCCCTGCTATCGCGAGCGACGTCCCGCGCACGCTCGTCAGCATGAGCGGGATAAAGGAATCGATGGTGAAGAAGCTCATGTTGAGGCCGAAGGAGACCACCAGCGCCTTGCCAAACAGACCTCGGCGCATCGCCGGCGGGACGAGCCGATAGACCGAGGGCAACGCCAACGCCAGCCCACCGAGAGCTGCGACCCAACCCCAGCCGCCGGTCGACAACCCCGCCAAGAAGACCGCTGAACCGACCATCAACATGACCGCGGCGCCCAATCCCTGGCGTCGGCTTGCGTTGTCTGGCGGAATGTGGCGGGTGCGTGCCGCCAGGACGCTGTACCCGAGGAGAAGTGTTGGGATCGCGACCGCTATCGCCCACCGCCACCCGACCGTGTTGGCGAGCAGTGCGCCGAGAGGCGGACCGAGGAGTCCGGTCACAACCCACACGCCGCTCAGCAATGACAGCATTTTTGGGCGGAGGTGCGCGGGATAGACGCGAGGAACTATTGCGTAAGCCAATGTGTACATCGCGCCGCCGCCGTATCCCTGGATGAAGCGAGCGACAACCAGAACAGGCATGGACGGCGCGAGCGCGGCCATCACAGTGCCGACCAGGAAATAGGCGGAGTACCGCAAGAGTGGCCGCGCGGGGCCGTGGCGATCGGCGTCCGCCCCGCTGGCCGGAATCGAAACGATGCCGGCGAGCACGTATCCGCTGAACACGAGTCCGTACAGCTGTATGCCGCCGATGTCGCGAACCGCGCGCGGAAGAACCGTGGCCACAAGAAGGGTCTGCAATCCGGCGGTCGTCTCGATCAGGCACAGTCCAACCGTGGTCAAGAGAAGGCCCTCGCCCACGAGGGCGCGCCATCGCGAGCGAAGCTGTTGAGGGGCGCTGTCTACGCTCACGGGACGCGGTCGACCGTGGCTGCGGTCAGGCCTTGGGCTGGCTGAACCGAATCATATTGCCGGACGGGTCGCGGAACGCGCAGTCCCTCACGCCGTACGCCTGATCCATAGGCTCCTGAAGCACCTCGCCCCCTCCGGCCCGGATGTGCTCGAAGGTCGCATCGCAATCCTCGGTGCTGAAGTTGACGCCGCGCAGGAATCCCTTCGCGAGCATCTCCTTCATGACCTGGCGGTCGGCCGGGGATGCGTTCGGGTCGGCAAGCGGCGGCTCGAGGACGATGTTGACGTCAGGCTGGCCCTTGGGCCCGACGGTGGTCCAGCGCATGCCCTCGTACTTGACATCGGCCCGCACGTCGAGCCCGAGGAGATCTCGGTAGAAGGCGAGCGCCTCGTCGTGGTCGTGCACGGCGATGAAGCAGTTGTTGAGTTTGAGGTTGTTCATGCGACCACCTTATGAGAGTTTCGATGCAACCGCTTCTTCATTTCTGATCGGTTTTGTCATCACCATGATGATGCAGGGTGGGATGAATTCGACCGGCGCGTGGCTGCGCCCGCGATAGGCGCTCGGCGACTCGCCGACGAGCTCGGTGAAGCGCGAGCTGAACGAGCCCAGCGACGTACAGCCGACAGCGAAGCACGCATCGGTGACGGACGTGTCGCCGCGCCTGAGCAGCGCCTTGGCCCGCTCGATCCTGCGGGTCATGAGGTAGCTGTAAGGGCCCTCACCGAACGCAGCCTTGAAGCTGCGGGAGAAGTGGCCCGTCGACATCGCGGCCGATCGCGCAATGGCCGGCACGTCGAGCGGCCGGTCGAACTCGCGATCCATGCGGTCCTTGGCCTTGCGCAGCCTTACAAGGTCGCGGATGTCCATAGCAGCCGCGTCCATGGTACGCGGGCGGTGCGATCCATCAGATTCGGAGAAGCCAGCCCCGCGGCAGGCACCCTAGCATGAGGGTCGTTCCCATCAATAACTCATAGGGGAGGAAACCTCCGAATGAAGCAGAAGCAGAAGCCGGCCAAGCACACCGCAGCGAAGTTCACCAAAGAGGAACTGGGTGCGATGAAGTCGCGCGTCAAAGAGCTGAAGGCGGCCGCGACAAAGGCGGAGGACGAGAGCGCCGTGCTCGCCGCGATCGCCGAGTTACAGGCGGCTGACCGCGCCCTGGCCAAGCGGCTCCACGCCCTCATCAAAGCCAGCGCGCCGATGCTCTCGCCGAAACCCTGGTACGGGATGCCCGCGTACGCCAAGGAAGGCAAGATCGTCTGCTTCTTCCAGCCCGCGCAGAAGTTCAAGACGCGGTACGCCACGCTCGGTTTCAGCGACGAGGCGAAGCTCGACGAAGGCGACATGTGGCCGAACGCCTACGCTCTGACGGAGGTGACCCCCACCGTCGAAGCGAGAATCGCCGCGCTCGTGAAGAAAGCGGTGAGCTGAGGCTGAACCAAGGTTATCGATTTGCTCGAGGTTGAGGGCGTGGATTCGGAGAGGGAACTAGGTGAAGTCGTGACCGGCTTCGTGGCTCAGCTCACTGGTCGCTCCTACGACGAGCTGCCGTCGGCTGAAGCCTCTGGGGACGACTGGCTGGGCGTGCTTCGGCAGTGGCTCGCCACTCAAGGCTGCGGACTTGTCTCCATCGCCGACCCACAGAAGTTCAGCTGGCCGGGCCACTGGATCGGCCTCGTCGACTCACCACGCAAGGCCGGAGCTGGGGTCGCGGTCCTACTCTTCGGCACGCCATCAGCCGTCATTGCGAGTCCTGCAGCGCCGGCCCTCGTAGGCAAGTCGGTCGATGAGATGCGGTTTCGACAGGGGCTTCTTCTAGTTCCGTTCCAGCCTTTCGCGCAGCCGGCCGTGAAGTCTGTTCGCACAGCGGGCGAGGTCGTCGGTATCTATGTCAGCGAGGTCAAGACCGGACCGATGAAGGGTCTCGCTACGGCGACCGCTGTCAAAGGCAAGGGACTCTTGGGAGATCGATACGCGGCTCAGGCCGGCACCTTCACGCCACGGTCTGCGCGGCTGCGCGGATATGACTTGACGCTCATCGAGTCCGAGGTGCTCGACCAACTTAAGCTCGCAGACGGCCCCCAACTCGCCGCTGCCGAGTCGCGACGGAACCTGGTCACTCGGGGAGTCGACCTGAACGCACTGGTCGGTCGGGAGTTCAGCATCGGACCAGTTCGCGCGTTCGGTGAGCGCCTTTGCGAGCCATGCGTGCATCTTGAGCGACTGACGCGGCCCGGCGTCGTCGCGGGGCTGGTACACCGGGGTGGATTGCGGGCCGACATATTGACGGACGGGGAGATTCGCCTCGGAGACAAGATCGAAGCTGGTCCTCAGACGCGCGATTAGGCGAGGCAAGAGTCGAGGCGAAAATGGAAACCTAGGTGCTCGGTCAGCCGACGGCAGCAGGCGATCCGTTTCTGGCGCCGTTCTTCGAGACCGCCATCGAACACGTCAGGGGTGGACTGTGGAATCGGCCCGGTCTGGAGTTGAAATATCGCAGCCTGGTGGTCGTGTCGGTGCTCGCCGCCACCGGAGTGGACAACGCGGAGCTCAAGACGCACTTGCGCGGCGCGCTGAACCTCGGGTGGACCGTGGAACAGCTACGTGAGGCGCTGCTCCAGATAGGCGGCTATGCGGGATTTTCGGCGGCTCACGTGGCGCTCCGCGTGCTGAGTGAGATCGCCGCGCAACGCTGATATCGAGGTCAATCTCCACGCGCGTCAGCGCGGGACGATGCAGGCTACCAGTTACGCTACTTTTCGAAGGTAACCGGGAGAGAGTGCCTCTCCCCGTTTCCAGCGCAATGGAACTGCCTGAGGGCTCAGGGCTGTCAAATGAGCTGCAACGCGCCGTTGTTATCACGCCTGCGTTGGTGCCTACGAAACGGCGAGGCTTTGCAACTCGTCAGAAATGAAGAAGCAATCGCGTGCCGGCGGGCCTAGGCTGAAAACCATTGACGCGGCCAACGCCGCGAAGGTCACAGGAGGAAACCAATGCAGATCAAGCTGGCAAACATTTACGTGGACGACCTCGACAAGGCCTTGCATTTCTACACACAAGTGGCCGGCTTCGTGAAGAAGACGGACGTTTCGCAAGGGGGGTATCGCTGGCTCACTGTGGCGTCGCCCGAAGAGCCGGATGGCACCGAGCTGCATCTCGAGCGCAACGACAACCCCGCGGCCAAGGCCTACCAGCAGGCGCTCTTCGAGCAGGGCCAGCCCGCGGCCATGTTCTACACGGATGACGTCAAGCGCGACTACGAAAGAATGAAAGACGCCGCCGAATTCAAGATGCCGCCCACAAAGGTCACAGGCTCGACCATCGCCCAGGCGAATGACGGCTGCGGCAACCTGATCCAGATCACTCAGCTGGACCGCGTACGCAGCGAAGCGGGACGCAAGTAAGCCGGACGAAGTCAGACCAGGTCAGCATTGAGCTGAGGTCAGCGGGTCGCGCCTGGGATGGCGCGACCCGGTGGGCCTCTCTGGCCAGCCAGGGCCATTCCATTGCGTTCTCATCGATACTGCTCGAGTAGTAATCGATGGCATCCGCAAGTTTCCAGCACGTCACGAAGCGATTTGCAAAAGGTGAAATCGCCGTGAACGACATGTGCCTCGAGGTGAAGGACGGCGAATTCCTGGTCATTCTGGGCCCGTCTGGATGCGGGAAGTCAACCGCTCTACGAATGCTTGCCGGAGTCGAGGACGTGACTGAGGGCGTGATCAAGATCGGCGGTACGGTCGTCAACAGCGTGCCGTCGCGCAATCGCGATGTGGCGATGGTGTTCCAGACGTATGCGCTCTACCCGCACATGTCCGTGTTCGACAACATGGCCTTCAGTCTGCGGTTGCAAGGGCTTGAACAGTCGGACATCGCTTGGCGGGTCAACAGGGCGGCCGAAACCGTCGGGCTGAGCCCCTTGCTGAAGCGCCTGCCTGGCCAGCTCTCGGGCGGCGAGCAGCAGCGGGTCGCACTCGGCCGAGCGATCGTCAGGGACCCGCTACTATTTCTCTTCGACGAGCCACTCTCCAGCCTGGACGCCAAGCTTCGCGGGCACATGCGTGTGGAGCTGCGGAAGATCCACCGCGCTCTGGGCGCTACTTTCCTCTACGTCACGCACGACCAGGTCGAAGCGATGACGCTTGGTGACCGTATTGCACTCATAAAGGATGGCGTGCTGCAGCAGGTCGCATCTCCAAGAGCCATGTACGAGCATCCGACGAATATGTTTGTGGCGGGCTTTATTGGCACCCCGGCGATGAATCTCATACCGGTGGCCGTCAGCGGTAGAACCGCGAGAGGTTCGGCGCTCGAGATCGAGCTACCGCGCGAGCCGCGCTTGACCACCGGTGTCCTTGGGATCCGTCCCGAGGCTCTGCACGAACACGCATCAGGGGGCGAGCCCACGATTGAGGTGCAGGTGGACTTGGCCGAGATGCTTGGCCGCGACCAGCTCCTCTACGGCACGGTGGGCGACAACGCGATCGTCGCTCGGGTCGATCCGCATCCGAAGATCAGCTGCGGCGATCGCGTGCAGCTCGGCATCGACATTCAGAGCATTCACCTGTTCGATGCCCAGACGGGCCAGGCGGTCCTGTGAAAGTAGTCGCGCCTAGCCTTTGACTGCTCCCACGGTGATGCCCTCGATGAAGAAGCGCTGGAAGGCGAGAAAAAGAGCCACCACCGGCAGCACGATGAGGGTGGACGCCGCCATCAGCAGGTTGTAAGCCACGTCGTGCTCCTGCCGGTAGAACTGCAAGCCTATCGACAGCGGGTATTTGGACTCGTCCTGTAGGAACAACAGCGGTGTGAGGAACTCGCCCCATGCCTGCACAGCCGCGAAGATGATCACCACCGCCACAGCAGGCTTCGCCAGCGGCATGATGATGCGGATAAAGACCTGGAACTCATTGGCGCCATCGATCCTGGCCTGCTCCGAGATCTCGTTCGGCAAACCCAGGAAGAACTGCCGCATCAGAAATATGAAAAATGGGTTGCCGAAGAAGGCCGGCACGATGATCGGCAGGAAGGTGTCGATCCAGTGCAGCTTCGCGAATATGTCGAAGAGGGCAACGATCAGGACCGGAAACGGAAGGAAGATAGACGCCAGCACGATCCCAAAGACAACGTCACGTCCAGGCCACTTGATGCGGGAGAAGCCATACGCGATCAGAGGGTTGGAAATAGCGGCGCCGAGGGCGACCCCGGTCGTCAGGATTACCGAGTTGAGGAGGAACGTACCAAAAGGAATGTACGTCACGGCCCTCACGAAGTTCTCGAAGGCCGGCGCGTGAGGGTATAGAGTCGGCGGGAAGGACGAAAGCTCATCGATGTTCTTCAGCGCAGAGTTGGCCATCCAGTACAAGGGCAGCAAGAACAGCACGCTCGCCACGATCAACCCGACGCGCACCCCAAGAGATTTTGGGAGCCTCAGGCGGCGCCACGGGCGCGGGGTAGGCTGGCGCGCTATCGCAAGTGGCGGGGCCTCCCTGACCGTCGGAGCGACTGCCATCAGGTCACCTCGTAATGAACCCAGTACTTGGACCAGCGCATGATGCCGACGGCGAGCACGACGCTGATCACGAACAGCACCCAGGCCATGGCCGAGGCGTACCCCATGTCGCTGTACTGGAACGCGTTCTTGTAAAGGTAGTAGACGTAGAAGAGAAGCGAGTTCTCGGGACCGGCGGTGTATGCGCCGCCACCGCTGGTGCCCCCGGTGAGCACGAAGGCCGGCGTGAAGATCTGGATCCCTAGGATCACCCCATATATCAGGTCGAAGAGGATGACCGGAGTGATGAGGGGAAGGGTGATTCTGTAGAAGCGCCGAAGTGGTCCCGCTCCATCCACCGTCGCCGATTCGTAGAGCTCCGTTGGAACCGCCCGCAGGCCCGCCAGAAATATCAGAGCCGGTCCACCTGCGCCCAGCTGAGCCAGAAGAACGATCGAGATCTTCGTCCAGCGTGCATCGCCCAGCCAGTTGACCGCCGGTATGTGGAACAGCCCAAGCAGGTAGTCCACGAGCCCGAAGCCGGGATTGAGCAGAACGATGAAGATAAAGGTCAGCGCGAACAGCGGGATGATTGTCGGCAGATAGAAGGCTGCCCTGTAGATGGCGACCTCGCGAACGTTCTGGTTCATCATCAGAGCGAGCACGATCGCCACGACCACGCCAATGGGGACAGCGAGCGCTGTGTAGTAGAGCGTGTTGCCGAGCGACTGCCAGAAAAGCGGGTCTTTCGCCATGTGGCGGTAGTTGTCGAACCCTGCCGCGGTCGCGTCCCCGAAACCGGAGTAGTGCGTGAAGCTGAGATAGAGCGAGTAGATGATCGGATACACGGTGAAGGCCAGGAATCCGATGAGCCACGGCCCGACGAAAGGCAGCGCCGTGCGTAGATTCCGACGATCGTCAGGGCTGAGGCGAAAGCGGCGCAGGCGAGGAGCGGCGATCAACGCCGCTCCTCTGCTGCAGATTTCCTCAACGAGCGCTCATGCGGCGAGCGGACAGTACTGCTGGAGCTTGTCGTTGGTGGCGGTGGCGGCATCCTTCAGCGACTGCGCGGGATCCTTGCTGTGGCGCACCGCCGCGTCCTGTGCAGTGCTGAGCTGATCCCAGTAGAGACTTCCTACCGGAAGCGCAGGCCGGCTGTGAGCCGTCGGCAACAGCTTGACGAAAAGGCTGAGGTCTCCCTGGAAGAGGGTGCTGTCGGTGAGCAAGGTCTTCCACGTCGGCATGTGCTGGGTCTCCTTGGTGTAGACCCGCTGACCAGGCTCGCCGGCGAAGTACTTCATGAACTCGTATCCCCCCTTGGCGTTCTTGGCGCCCTTCGGGATCACGACTGACCAACCACCAGCCCAGGTTGCGGGTGTGTCGCCCTGATGCTGCACGGGAATGTAGGTGATTCCGTAATGAAGATTCGGTTTGTATTGTGGAAACCAGCTCAACACCCAGGGGCCCGTAACCACAAAGCCGATGTGCCCGGTCAGGAAGGCGTCCTGCTCGGTTGGCAACGGTGGGCTGGTCGGGGCGTAAGTGCTGAGGAAGGTCTGGATCGGGTCGACCCCGAGTGCTCCTGACCAGTTCCAGAACATGTCTTTGAACGCCTGCACGATCTTCGGGTCATCCGGCGTCACCTTGCAGGTGTTGGCGTCGAAGAAGCTCCCTCCATATGCAAAGCCCCACGTGTAGTGCCAACCCTGGCTGAGCCAAGGCACAAACCCAACCACCGTGTACTTGCCAGAGGCATCTTTCTTGTTGAGCTTGTTCGCCATGGTGCGAATCGTGTCAATCGTCGGCGCACCCTTCGAGATGTCCAGCGCGCTGGCGTCAATCCCTGCCGCCTGGAGCAGGTCCTTGTTGTAGAAGAGGGCGCGCGCGTCGGTGTCGAACGGAAGCGCGTAAGGCTTGCCCTTGAAGAGGGCCTCTTTCCATGCGAAATCCAGGTAGTTGCTTGCCTCATTTGCCGCGCCGAAGGAGCTCAGGTCTGTGAGAACGCCGGCGGCGGCTCGCTCGGCGACGGTGAAGCGGTCCAGCTCGTAAACGTCTGGACCCGTACCACCGCGCACCGCGGTCGTCAGCTTCGCGATGTCGGTCTCCGACCCCGGCACCGCAACCATCTTCACGCACGATGTGGTGCTCTGTTTGTTGAAGGCGTCGACCATGTGCTTCATGCTGTCGGTGTCGGGGGGCGTATGCGAGGTCCAGAACAGAACCTGCGACGTACCCGCATTGCACCCGGCTAGCGGTGCGGCTGATGGGCCGCCGCCGCCGCAGCTGCAGGCAGTGGCGACGATCGCCAGGGAAATCAGCGAGGCTTTCATTCCTCGCCGCGGAAGTAATGTCATAGCGTTCTCCTCCGTCGCATTGACCGGTAACCCCGCGCCTTCTTCCCGGTGGGCCGTTCTCAGGACCGGGGCGAGAGTGCGCCGGCGTAGGGCCGCTATTACTCCACCGAAACCAACCCCAGATGGGCCAAGCAGCAAACTAACATTGCAGATATGACATGTCAAGAAAGCCATTGCCGGAGGGTGCTCAGGGCGCCAGACATGTTCTCAACGGTCGAATTGGCCGTGATTGCCTGTATTAAGATGTCATAAGGCAAGCGCGAAACATTCATGAATCCTCAGCGCCACCTTCTGTATGAGCGGCTGTACAACTACGTCCTGGACGACATCCGGAAGGGCAGCCTACGCAGCGGCGACCGTGTTCCGTCTGAGAAGGAGCTGGCTCGCAAGCATGGCGTGAGCCGCATCACCTCGATGCGAGCGCTTCAGAACCTCGAACGGGCTGGGCTTGTGGAGCGGATACGGGGCAAGGGGACTTTCGTCGCCCGAGAGTTGGGTCGTCTGCCGGAGCTCAGTGATGGAGAGCGGGCGCCTCGCTCTCGGCGCCTGACGTCGCGAATCGCATTCTTGCTGCCCGACGCCTCGCCCGCTTACGGCCTCGAGCTGTTGAATGCGATCGAAGAGAGGGCCGGCGAAAACGGATTGAGCCTGGTCTTGAAGCGCAGTCGTGGTGAGCAGGAAGAAGAGGAGCGTGCCGTTGACGCGTTGATCGGCTCCAGCTCCGTTGACGGCCTGATCGTCTTCCCCGTGAATGGCGAGTTCTACAACGCGAGCCTGCTTCGGCTCGCGCTCGCGAAGAGCCCCCTGGTGTTTGTCGACCGATACCTGAAGGGCATCGCGGCCAGCTCCGTTTACACAGACAACCTGGCCGCCGCCAAAGAGCTCACCGGATACATTCTTGACAAAGGCCACAAACACGTTGCCTTCGTGTCGTCCCCGCCCGCGAACACATCAAGCATCGAAGATCGCTTGCATGGCTATCGCGCCGCGTTCAGCCAGCGCGGCATTGGGCTGGGCGGACAGCACTTGTTGACCGACCTGACCAGCGGCTTTCCCAATCCTGAGAGCCGGATTCCCGCTGACCACGAGGCAATCCGTGCGTTCCTCGGGAACCATGACTCCATGACAGGATTCGTGGCTTCCGAGTACCCGATCGCGCTCATCATCAGAGACGTCCTCCGCGACCTGGCCCGGCTCGAGGGGACGATGATCACCTGCTTCGACTCTCCACGAGGGCAATTCATCGAGCCACGCTTTACTCATATCCAGCAGAACGAACGCGAGATGGGGCGGCGGGCAGTAGATCTGCTGCTCGCGCAGCTCGATGGGCGGCACGCGCCAAGCCAATCCATCGTGCCGCACAAGTTGGTGGTAGTCCCCGGGTAGTCGTCGGCCTTTAAAGCAGACTTCGCCGCGCGGCTGCGTTTTCAGCGAGCAGTCGGTACGGATAATCCGGAGTGGCCGGCTCGCTCGCTGCGTCCAGCCCTGCACGCTGTCCCTCGTCCAGGGAGATGTCCGCAGCGAGGAGGTTGTCGCGAAGCTGTTCAACGGTTCGAGCCCCAAGAAGCGGTGCGGCAACCCCTGGGCGGTCGGCGAGCCAGCGCAGCGCAACGCGCGCCGGCGGTACGCCAAGCTCGGCGGCAACGGCGTATACGGCATCGACCACCTTCCAGGTTCGATCGATGTTGCGTTTCTCGTAGGCCTCGATGCCCCGATTGGGATCCTCACCCAGGCGCGTGGCGCCGGTGGGCGCCGAGTCTCGACTGTACTTCCCAGACAGCCAACCCTGGCCGAGCGGCCCCCACGGCACAATCCCGATCCCCTCTTCGAGACAAACCGGGACCAGCTCCCATTCGATCTCGCGTGCCAGCAGGTTGTACTGCGGCTGCAGAGAAACCGGCGCGGAGACGCCCAGGTGGCGCGCGGTCAAAACGGTCCGCTCGAGCTGCCACCCTGTGAAGTTGGACACTCCGATATACCGAACCTTTCCAGACCGCACGAGGGTGTCGAACGCCAGAAGCGTCTCCTCGATAGGCGTGGCCGGGTCCCACTGATGCGCCTGATAGAGGTCGATGTAATCCGTATCGAGCCGGCGGAGGCTGCCCTCGCAGGCGCGAACGATCCATCGCCGCGACAGGCCCTCAGAGTTACCGGAATCATCCATGCGCCCGCGACATTTGGTTGCGAGGACGATTCGGTCGCGCATCTGCGGGCGCTGCTTCAGCCACCGGCCGATGATCTCTTCTGAGGCGCCACGCGGACCGACGGGCGGATAGACGTCGGCGGTGTCGATCAGGTTTCCGTCGCTTTCCATGTAGTGGTCAAGGAGCCTGAACGCCGAAGGCTCATCGGCCTCCTGGCCAAATGTCATCGTCCCGAGCGCAAACTCCGATACCACGACACCAGTCCGACCAAGCAAGCGCTTGCGCATACTCAGCCCTCCATTCCGACTCTTTCCAGCAGCTTGACCAGATTCGCATAGCTGATCGCGACACTTTGCATCGGATCCCGCCGCGGCTCGTCCTGTTCCACCACCAGCCATCTGGTTTCTGCCTCGCGGCAGGCGCTCAATATTTCGACCCAGTTCAAGTTGCCTTCTCCAACCTCTACGTCCACCGGTCGGCCTCTATCGATCGCCATGTCCTTGACGTGCACCAGTGGAACCCGGTGCTTGAAACGGCGTATCCAGTCGGCCGGATTCGCGCCTCCATACTGCAGCCAGTACGTGTCCAACTCTGCCTGGAGCGTGTCTGGGGAAGCGGCGCGAAAGAGCGTCTCCAGCCCGGTTTGTCGCCCAAACCGCTCCAACTCGTGGCTGTGGTTGTGATAAACGAGCCGCAGCCCTGACGGGCGCAGCCGACTTGCCAGGTCAGCCGCTTCGGCTGCGAATCTCCGGTAGCCCTGCTCCGAGCGATAGTCCTCAGGGAGGCTCGGTATGACCACGTACTCGCAGCCCCAGTCGCTGCACTCGGCAGCGACACTGTGGAGATCACCCGCCAGGCGATCGAGCGCCACGTGCGCGGCACAGGCGACCAGGCCCGCTCTCCTCAGCTCCTCGCCAAAGCGACTGACTGTATTGGGGCCAAGCCCAGCGACCTCGACCGATCTGTAGCCGATCTCGCGCAAACGCTGCAGGACACCACCGAGGCGCGATGGATCCTGGAGCTGAGTCCGAATCGTATACAGCTGGACAGCGATCATGTCGCGAGCACAAGACGGTCATCCAGGGGGAGGGGGGAGGGAGGGGGAAAGCGGCTGTGTACCTCGATGTGTCGGCCCGTGGCGTACGACTCGCGGATGGACTCCATCACATCGAGCACGTGGTACGCGAGCTCGCCGGACGCGCGAGGCTTCTCGCCTCTGCGCAATCCGCGTGCCATTTCAATTACACCCAGCCCACGAAAATTCCCGGGACCCTCAGTGTGGTGGTAGAGGAGTGGAACCTCTCGCCAAACCGACTCGTCCTCATCGGGTCGTATCCTCACCGGACCTCCGAAATAGTTGGGATCCGGAACGCTCAGAATCCCTTTCGTGCAGTAGAGCTGCATGTTGGGGAGGTCGTGGCCCCAGATGCCGAAGCTGTTGACCAGGGTCGCCTGGGTGCCGCTTTCGAATTCGATCAAAGCCGCCACGAATGTGGGTGTGCTTACGTTGAAGGTCTCGCCCGCTCTGGGTCCGCGGTCCGCGGTCCGTGTCGGATAGAGGATGCGTGCCATTCCGGCAACGCGCCGCACAGGGCCCAAAAAGCAAACGAGAGTGGTGAGGTAGTAGGGCCCGATATCGAGCAGCGGGCCGCCGCCGGGCTCAAAGAAAAAACCAGGATTCGGATGCCAGTTCTCCGGACCGCGATTGAGCATGAATGCGGAGGCGGCCAGCGGTTCGCCAAGCTCACCGCTCTCCAGCAGACGAAGACAGGTCTGAGCTCCCGCACCCAGAAAGGTGTCTGGCGCGCCCGCTACAGTCAGGCCGCTAGACGCGGCTGCATCCAGAATGCGGCGTCCGTCGTCGCGGGTCGTGGCAAATGGTTTTTCCGTGAACACGTGCTTTCCGGCGCGAAGGGCCGCAACACTGATCTCAGCATGTGCAAGCGGGACTGTCAGGTTGACCACCAACTCGACCTCGTCGGAGGCGAGTAACTCATCGGTTGTGCACACATGGGGCACTCCGAATTCGATCGCCCGGGCTTGTGCCCGCTCGTAGACGTGATCCGCGCAAGCCACGACCTTCAGATGCGGCGAGGCCGTCATGTTCTTCAGGTATGCCCCGCTGATGGTTCCGCAACCGACGACACCGACGCGCACCGGAAGGGTCATAGGCGTAACACCGGAGAGACAGGCTAACGTTCTCCACGGCGTGACGACAGCTCATGAAACCTACCTGGAGGCCAAGTTGAGCTCGCTTCTGGCCGCCGTCGAGCAGGAACCTGCGCCACTTCAGCTGGCGGCATGCAGCGTCCGGGGAGAGCCGGTCGCTTTTGCCGAAGCCGTCCGTGGTGACTATCGGCCTTTCCATGTTGGCGAGAGGTGGGGACCCCCATGGAGCACAACCTGGTTCCACGTTCGTGGACAGGTTCCCGCGGATTGGACCGGAAAGACAGTGGCCGTCTTTGACATCGGATTCCAGGGCCACACCGGCTTCACATGCGAGGCGCTCGCGTGGCGGGACGGCAAGCCCTGGCGCGGGGTCGATCCCAATCACCGGTGGCTACCCGTCGCTTCAGGCGACGTCGAGTTTTACCTCGAAGCCTCCGCGATCCCTACGGCGGTGGTGGCCGGGCCGGCAATTGCGCCGTCGATGATCGCCCTACGTGAGTCTGGCGACCCAGCTTTCGTTTTTCGACAGGCCGAGCTGCGGGTCCAGGATCAATCGGTTCGTAAGCAGGCGCTTGACTTCAAAGTCCTTTACGAGCTCGCGGTGGCTCTCCCAGAGGGAGCCCGGCGCGAAGAGATTTTCCAGGCGCTGAATCGATTTACCCAAAGCCATGATCCGAGTGATCTGGAACGGCTTCTATCACGACCGAGCACCTCGACGCATCGGATCACGGCGGTCGGGCACGCGCACATGGACACCGCGTGGCTTTGGCCGCTGCGCGAGACGCGGCGAAAGTGCGCGCGGACCTTTTCGACGGCGCTGGCGTTGATGGACGAGTACCCCGACTATCGATTCGCCTGCTCGCAGCCCGCCCAGTACGCCTGGATGAAAGAGTCGTATCCAACGATTTTCGAAGGCATCCGTCGAAAAGTCGCCGCCGGGCAGTGGGAGCCGGTAGGTTCGATGTGGGTCGAGGCGGACTGCAACCTCCCTTCGGGGGAGGCGCTGGTTCGGCAGTTTGTGCATGGCAAGCGCTTTTTCATGCAGGAGTTCGGCGTCGATACCGGCGAGCTTTGGCTCCCCGACGTGTTCGGCTATCCAGCCTCCCTGCCACAGCTGATCGCTGAGTCAGGCGGCGAATACTTCCTGACCCAGAAGCTCTCGTGGAATGACACCAACAAGCCGGCCCACCACACTTTCATGTGGGAGGGCATAGACGGGACGGCCATCTTCACGCACTTTCCGCCGGCGGACACCTACAACGGCAACTTCACGGCAGGGGAGATCGTGCGCAGCGTGGCGGACTTCAAGGACCAGGACCGCTCTTCGCATTCGCTCTATCTCTACGGCTGGGGAGACGGGGGCGGTGGGCCGGAACCGGACATGATCGAATCCGCTCACCGCCTGCGGAGCATCGACGGTGCGCCGCAGGTCGAGCTCGGCCGCGCGGCCGATTTCTTCGCTCGCGCGAAACAAGAGGCGCACAACCTCACGACATGGGTCGGCGAGCTGTATTTCGAGCTGCATCGCGGAACTTACACGTCGCAAGCGCGGACCAAGCGGTTGAACCGGCGCGCCGAACAGGCCCTGCGTGAGGCGGAGATCTGGTCGGTGGCGGTTGGACACGACTATCCGGCGGCCGTTTTCGACTCCAGCTGGAAGCGGCTGCTCATCAATCAGTTCCACGACATCCTTCCGGGCTCGAGCATCGACTGGGTCTATGAAGATGCCGAGCGCGAGCTAGAGGCCGTAGTCGAGATCGCGGGCGGCATCACCACAACCGCCCAATCCACACTGGTCGGCAGCGGAGACAACCTGACCGCCTTCAACGTCAACTCACACCCGCGGCGCGAGGTGGTCGAGGTCGACGGGCGATTTGTTCTGGTCGACGCACCGGCGTGCGGCTGGGCGTCGGTTGCGGATTCGGCAGCGATACAACTCCAGCCGGTTTCTGTTTCTGGCCAGGTGATGGAAAACGGGTTGCTCCGTGTGACCTGGGATGACCGCGGGCTGCTGACATCGATCTGGGACAAGGAAGCCAGGCGCGAAGCGCTCGCTCCGGGCGCGGTAGGCAATGCGCTCTTGCTTCACGACGACAACCCGAAAAACTGGGACGCATGGG
>DASPYG010000159.1:0-3704 GCA_035636885.1 Candidatus Nitrosopolaris sp. | reverse complement strand
CGCGTGGACCAGCCAGGAAATCGAAGGCATACCAACGCGCGGGGCGACCAGTCCGCAATGGCTCTATCGCTTCGCGTTTCAGCCGGCGCCAGTCTATGGCATCTGCCGCTCGTTGTTCCGGCGTGCGGCGGTCCCATTCCGCATTGCTCACGCTAGCAGCAAAGAAATCATCGCATGGCACGATGACCGCGCCGATGGCCTGAGCGACCGCTGCGGCGACGGTGGTCTTGCCAGAACCATTCCGTCCATCAATGGCCACGACCAGTCGTTGTGGGCTGACCGGGCAGGCACGAATCGCGGTGACTACGGTGTCGACGGCTAAGATCGGCATGCTCGGTGTTGGGTTGCTGCCCAACGGATCGCGCCCAGGCTACGGGCGACCCGCCCGCCAGCTTCAAGCGCTTGTTAGGCGGCTACCCACCCTAATTGCTGGGGTGCCATTCGAACCGATCTCGCGCGTTGTACAAGATCTCTCCGCTCCCACTGCGAACTGTCACGACGGCAGTCACGACCGCGGCATCAAGTCGCGTCGAGGCAGGAAGCGACGCGTTGCGGCAGGCCCAGTTCAAACGCTTGTTAGGCCGCACCCTCCCTCACGGTGCCGGCAAGCGCGTAGACTGCCAGGCGATCAGCTCCCAGCCGCGAGCGTCGCGGCGGTACACGGCCAGATACCTAATCCGGAACACGTGGGCTTGGCCTTCAGCTTCGACTCGCATCGCCGAGCGGCCCGTGACGACTGCGTTTGAGCCGAAGACCCGGACCTCGCGTGCCTCAGGAGTGATCGACGCGTACCGCAAAGCGCCGCTACCCACAATCCGCAGCAACTCCGCCCTAGTGTTCTGGGCACCGTCGGTATGGGTGTACGTGAGATCGGGGGCGAGGAGGTGCGCGAGCGCACCGGTATCGGCATGCACCATGGCCGCGAACCGCCGATCCTCGGTAGCGAGGACTTGCCGGACAGACGCGCTATCCGCTTGTGCCCCGCCGAGACGTGGCAACAGCGCGCACGCAGCAACAAGCAGAGGCGAGCGAACGGTCATGTGATAGTGCGGCGCTCGGGTCACCACAGGATGGGTGCTTGGCCGCGAGCTCCGCCGTCCGGCTAGACCGGGACTTGCAGTGCCAAAGGAAAATCAGGGTTCATAAGGGAGCTTCCTCCGTCGACGGAGACGGTTTGCCCCGCTCGCTCGAACTCCTTAACGTCTCGCGGTGAGGGATAGAGAACAACGAGTTTCGCGCTGGCCATGGTCTCCTCCTCTTCCAGGTCCGATCAAGGTGCCGCCTAACGGATCGCGCTTAAGCTGCGGCCTGCGGCGGCCGCAGACAAGACAGATCCGCTCCCTATCACGCGGCCGCCGCGCGCCGACAGCTTCAAGCGCGGGTTAGGCTGCGCCCATGCAACCACCAGAGTCTACTCCTCTTCAGCCTCGCGCTCACCCGGATTGTGTGACCGTCCGGATGCCGGATGTGGCATTCCCGGACATTCCACGGCATATCAGTCGGCGGCCACGGAGCCTGTACACCGAGCTTCAAGGCAAGCGCGTAGACCGTATCGACCTCTGCTGGTGAACGCAGCCACCAGGTCATCCAGGTACTCCCTGCTTGGTTGTCCCAGGCCTCGCGAGGCGATGGGCCACCCCGAGCGCCCTGCCCGCCCTGGCAGAGGAAGATCTCCGAGGTGCCGGAGATGACAGCGCCGAAGGTGGGCGGCTCACCGTGCTCCCAGTGTTTCTTCCACCCGAGCTGCTCGAACCAAGCGAAGGTGTCAGTGAGGCTGGAGACGTTAAGGATTGGAGTCACATCTTGGACGTTCATGGTGCCAGGCTCTGCCAGGTAAGAGTGGGTGCAGCCCAACGGATCGCGCTTAAGCTGCGGGCGACTCGCCCGCCGCGCGCGCGCTCAACTCGACCGCCGAGTTGGTAAGCGGACCTGGACGCCCATGAGCAGATTCACGCCGACGGCGGACTCACGATCGAGGATGTCAACCAGATACAGGTCGGCGAACGGGCGAACGTAGGGGGTGGGAGCTTCCAGACCCAGCACGATTGCGTCAGTGAAGTTGCTGCCGGACGTGTCGAGCTGGAGGCTCGTGTTGCGCAAGCTGCTGTGTATCAGGACGAAGCCATAGCCAACCGACGCGAATGACACCGAGCCTCGAGGCCTAACCCGCATCGTCCAATAGGCCTGCCAGGCTGAGCCGGTGAAGCCGGTGGCTCCCGGCCAGTTGGTAAAGATGCTGAGCGCTCCGGCGGTCTCCAGTGGACCGATGACGTGAACAGAGGCCTGCGCGCCGAGCCGCTCGTCCTCCCAGTGACCGTTACTGAGGTTGACGCCGTAGTGAGCGCCAACACGACCGGTTTGAGCCGTGGCGGTGCATGCAACCAGGGGCACGAGATCGAGGAGAAGTGTGACCGCGAGACGGTAGGTCATAGGGCCTCCGAGCGCATCGGCCTAGCCGGATCGCGCTTAAGCTGCGGGCGACCCGTCCGTCGGCGCAAGGGTAGTGGACGTCAGACCGTGCCCGCCAGGGCACAACACTCCGGTTCCGTCAAAGGCGGTAACCGCCCGTCAGCTTCAAGCGCTTGGTAGGCAGCCGCCTGATCACCGTGTGGGGGGCTGCACGCCCAGCATGGATGCAACCTGATGTTCTCGGAGCAAGGAGTCGAGCGCCACACTGCGGCGGTAGCTGCTCAGCTTGAGGAGAGTGAGACACTGAGCGACAAGGTGTGCGGTTCGTGTCCGAGGGTACTGCGCAACCAAGTGCTCGTAGCTAGTCCGAACCTGGGGCTCCAACGTGCCGCTATCAGTGAACACTCTCGAATTGTCCATCCCGGTCAGATACGTAGAGAGATAGGTGTTGTACCAGAAACGGGCGGCGTCCTGCCAGGTAAAATCGGGATAGCTGTCGGCGAACTGCTCCCATGTGACGGCGCGCCCCGCTAATTCATCCCACGAGATCTGGAGCGCGGCGTCTTCAGAAAACCGCGTCCGCTGCTCCGTGGCTCGAAGGCCGAGGTACCTCCGCATAGCGGGCGTCAGAGCCCCCTCGAAGAAACGGGTCCAGTAAGCAATGTCTTCATCAGCGTAGGCGTTTCCTTCAGTGTACGCGAGTGCGAACCCGTGCTTTGCCAGGAGTGTGGTTAGCTGGCGTGAAGTAGATGTGTCTTCCAAGACGGTCGATTGAATGCTGGTGGCCTGGTCCAGTCGGTCGGTGATCTGCTCGCCCACCTTCAAGAAGCGATTCCGAAAGCTGAGGAAGAGGGAGTCAGCCCTTGGGGTCGCGGCGAAAGCGCGGGCTTGCTGGCGTGCGGCCTCGGCCTCCGAGTCGAACCCTGCTAGGAGGGAGGGGATTTCATCGAGAGGCCCACCAGTCGAGAAAGAATCAGGTGCGCCGAGTGCAGCAGGCTCGGGCGCGCGGCTTTGGACGGAGTCCTTAAGTACGTTGGCTGAACGCTCTCCCTTTGTACATGTCAGAAGGGCCAGGAAGACTAGAGCACACGCTCGATTCATAACGTCCCCACGCTCTGCAGCGGCGTGAAGTTCA
Organism: Candidatus Nitrosopolaris sp.; assembly: GCA_035636885.1. Lineage (GTDB taxonomy): Bacteria > Chloroflexota > Dormibacteria > Dormibacterales > Dormibacteraceae > UBA10449. Next base: position 160 of record DASPYG010000159.1, on the reverse strand, counting down.
TCGCGTGAAACGAAGCACTGTGCCCGAATCGCCGACTGCCCAGACTTCGCCAGACAAGCTGCCCCACGCCGAACGTAAGGTTCGCGTAGTGGGAGTGACGCTCTTGGACCACTCGGAGCCGTCAAAATGGAGGATGAGGCCGCTATCTCCGACGGCCCAC
>DASPYG010000158.1:0-13767 GCA_035636885.1 Candidatus Nitrosopolaris sp. | reverse complement strand
CCATCCAGGAAATGGAAAGGAGAGGCTAGATATCGCGCGTGTAGTGAAGGCGGCGGCGACGCCCAAAACAACGACGACCAAGGCGGTCAAAGCCCCGAAGCTGGTCGAGAAGCCGGAGCCGAAGTTTGAAGACGAGCTGATGGGCGTGGCCGAGCAGCTCATCATCAAGGGCAAAGAACAGGGGTACCTGACCCCGGACGATATCCTCCAGGGCTTCCCGGAGATCGACGCCGAGCCCGACCAGATCTTTCGCATCTTCGCCGCGTTCAAAGAGATCGGGATCGAGGTCACCGACGGCGAGAAGGACTTCGAAGAGGTCGAGCAGATCGATGACGAGATGCTGCTCGACATCGAGATGATGGACTCGGTCTCGCTCGACGACCCCGTCCGGATGTATCTGAAGGAGATCGGGCGCGTTTCTTTGCTCACCGCCAATGACGAGGTCGAGCTCGCGCAGGCGATCGAGGCCAAGCCGCTGCACGACGCGATGAAGGCGCTCAACGTGATCGAAGAGGTCGAAGGGCGCCAGCGCTCGGTCGACGAGCTGCTGCCCGAGGTCATCGAGCGGCTGGCCACCGTCAAGCGGAAGGGCCAGCAGGCCCACATCGCGCAGGAGCTGCTCGGCCTGCTGGACCTGGGCAAGCTGCCGAACCTCACCGACGCAGCCTCGGCGGAGCGCCGGCGCATCTCCAACGGCGCGCACCCGCGAGTCCGGGCCGAGGCGCTCGAGTCCTACCGCATCGCGCGCTACCGGCTGACCGAGCGCTACGAGCGAGCCTACGAGGCCAAGCAAAGGCTGACCGAAGCCAACCTTCGGCTGGTCGTGTCGATCGCCAAGAAGTACATCGGGCGCGGCATGTCCTTCCTGGACTTGATCCAGGAAGGCAACATGGGCTTGATCCGCGCGGTCGAGAAGTTCGACTACCACAAGGGTTACAAGTTCTCGACCTACGCGACGTGGTGGATCCGGCAGGCCATCACACGCGCCATCGCCGACCAGGCCCGGACGATCCGCATCCCCGTGCACATGGTCGAGACGATCAACAAGCTCGTGCGCGTGTCGCGGCGGCTTTTGCAGGAGCTGGGTCGCGAGCCGTCGGACGACGAGATCGGCGAGGAGATGGGCATCACGCCCGAGAAGGTGCGCGAGATCGTGAAGGTCTCGCAGGACCCGGTGTCGCTGGAGACGCCGATCGGCGAGGAGGAGGATTCGCACCTCGGCGACTTCGTCGAGGACCGCGAGGCCGTCTCGCCGTCCGACGCCGCGTCGCTGACGATGCTGCACTCCGAGGTGGAGGACGTGCTTGACACGCTCACTCCTCGCGAGCGCCGCGTGCTGCAATTGCGGTTCGGGCTGATCGATGGGCACCAGCGCACGCTGGAAGAGGTGGGCAAGCGGTTCGGCGTGACCCGCGAGCGCATCCGCCAGATCGAGGCCAAGGCGCTGCGCAAGCTGCGCCACCCGTCGCGCTCGAAGAAGCTCCGCGACTACCTGGAGTAACCAAGACTCGCCTCCCCACGAGGTGGGGGAGGTCGGCAGTGCCGTCGGCACTGCCGGGTGGGGGTGATTTAAGGCCCAAAGCGGTTGAAACCAGACTCGCCCCGCCGGCGTCTGGGTTGGTGAGTGAAGGATCGAACCGTGCTGCACCGACGACGTACAGCGGCCTTTATGACTCTCGTCGTCGGACTCTTGATGACTGCCTGCGGCTCTTTGTCGCCGCCGGCCCACGCGACCTACACCCTTGGACACTTTCCCCAAGTGCCAACCGGTTCTTTTTCCCAGTCCACCACGCGCGCCCTGCAGGCCGTTCTCGACGATTTCGGAAACCGATTCGTGCTGCCGGGTATCACAGCGACCGTGTTGGCTGCGGATGGCGAAGCGTGGTCCGGGGCGACCGGTACCGCCGACGGAGTGCATCCCGTCGAGGTGCGGTCACAGTTCGGCATCGCCAGCCTCACCAAGACCGTGATAGCCGCAGAGGTCATGAGGCTGTCCGAAAAGGGCTTGCTGCGCTTGAGCGACCCGGTTTCGAAACATCTTCCGTCGAGCTTCCACTTCGATACCAATGGGGCCACCATCGAGAATCTGCTCCATATGGAAAGCGGCATCCCTGATCCGGCACTTATTTTCACCCCTGCGGTGGAGGCAGATCCACTCCGCGACTGGAAAGTCCGAGAGGTCCTGGCCACCGTTCCTGAATATCGTTGGAAACCGGGCGACCACTTCGTCTACGGGGCCTCCAACTACATGCTTCTTAGTCTGGTCATCGAGGCAACGACCGGAACGAGCGTGGCCGCTGCACTCCGTGCCCACATCCTGGCGGACCCACGACTCTCGTCGATCGTGTATCAGCCAGCCGAGCGACCGAAGGGTCCGCTCGCCCTTCCGTTCATCCAAGGGAAGCTTCGACCCAACATCCTCGAAGTTGGCGGGGGCTATCTGCCTACCAAAGCGGAGGTCAGCTTTGCGAATGGATCCGGGTGCATGGCAAGCGATTCGGGGGCGCTCGCCCTGTGGGGATATCTGCTCTTCGGCGGGAAGCTCGTCTCAGAGCAGACTCTACTGGCCATGACCGACTTCGGGACAGGTTCTTACGGGCTTGGCGTGTTCAACCAAACCAAGGACGGCGCATGGCGCGGGGCGGGCCAAGCGATTGGCAACGCTGGAGAGGAGGACGGCGGTTACTCGTCGGTTCTGGCTGTCCTACCAAGCAAAGGGATCGTCATCTCGGTCCTGACCAACTTGGCGGGCGATCCCAAATCCATGGTCTTCCCTGTCGCCGAGGCGCTTGCGTCGGCCCTTCAACGGTGAACGCTGTAAGCCAACCCGGGCGCCCATTCTGCTGAGATCAAAACCCGCCAGCGGGCATTTGGATGGCGAGGACCATCGCAAGATCTGGTGATACCGACCCAGCCCAGCCTCGTTAGCGCCGCCAGAGGTGGCGACGCCGAAGCCTTTGATGCGCTGATCGGAGCGCACCTGGAGACGGGGTACCGCGTGGCGCTGGCGATCCTGCGCAATCCCGACGAGGCCCGCGACGCGGTGCAGGACGCGGCGTTCAAGGCCTGGCAGCGTCTCGGCCAGCTCAAGGATGGTCGCGCGGCGCGAGCCTGGTTCCTCACCATCGTCGCGAACCAGTGCCGCAGCGTCCGTCGAGGAAGGTGGTGGTCGGTGGTTGGTCTCCCCAATCTCGATCACCTAAGCGCCGAATTCGAGACGTTTAGCGCAAACAGCGCCGACCTCCGGCGTGGACTTGCGGCGCTGTCAGCGGAGGAGCGATTGCCTCTGTTCCTGCACTTCTACCTCGACCTTCCCCTCGATGAGGTCGGCGCGGTGCTCGGCCTGAGCGCTGCCGGCGCTAAGACCCGCGTGTACCGGGCGGCCAGAAAGCTGCGCCCCGGACTGGAGTTGGACTGATGGTCGACCTGCGCACAGAGATCAGAGAAGCGTTCGACCAGGAGCAGTCATTCTTCCCGCCGCCACCCGCCATGCGGCGCGAGATGGTCAATGCTGTGGTCGCGGGTCGAAGAGTTACTTCGTTCGACGGCGAGCGGCTGCCGAGGTATCAGTGGCTCGCGGTCGCCGCGGCGATCCTGATCACGGTCGCGATCGTTGCCGGCCTGATGTCGGTGCGATTGCTGACCTCTCACCCAAACCTCGTAAAGCCCGGACCGGCGCCGCAGCTCTGCCTCCCGGGAACGACGGAAGCGTCGGATAGGTTCGCCCGGATCCATGGATGCATCACGTACAGCGACGGCTCCCAGATCGTGGCGGTGGATCCCAACCATCCGGCCAACCGGATCATGCTCGGACCGTCCAACGGTCTTTTGCCCATCGCATGGTCCCGTGACGGGAGCCGCTTGCTTCTCACGTCGACGCTTGGAGATCTCTTCGTCATGAACGCGGACGGATCGCGAACACAAATCGTTCGTGGCGGCGCGTTTGGCTGGGAAGGCTCATTCTCACCAGATGGCACAAAGGTGGTCTACGACCGCTATGACACGACAGTCGTGCCGGCGAAGGTGGGTCTGTATGTGGTCGATGTGAAGGGCGGTTCGACGCGGTTGATCGCCGCTTCGACGTTGTGCACGGACGCGAGTTGTACCGGGTCGAGCATCGGATCGTGGCTCACGTATCCGGTGTGGTCGCCGGATGGCTCGCGCATCGCGTACGCCGACTACCGGGATGACCTGGCTACAGATCAGATCTGGACCATGAGCTCCGATGGGACCAATGCCCAGCGGCTGGTCGATCTCGGCCAGTGCTCGGCGACCCAGCCTACCGGCTGCACCCTTGGCCTGGCATGGTCACCCGACGGATCGCAGCTGGCGTTCCACTCTGCCGGCGGCATCTACATCGTTGGAGCGAACGGATCGGGCCTGCATCGAATCAGTAAGGATGGCGGTCAGCCGTCCTGGTCGCCGGATGGATCGCGAATCATCTTCACCCGAGCGGGCGAGCTGTTCACGATGGCCGCCGACGGCAGCGACGTGGCATTGGTGGAAGGGGTGAATCCTGTGCCAACCTACGGATGGGCCTGGAATCCGGTGCGTTAGACGATGAGAGCATCCAAGAACGAACCGAAGGCGGCCAACGTTTTGCTCCTGACGCTCTTCATTTTGGCCGGCCTCATGGCCGTTGACTGCGCGAACCGACCCGCGACCGCTGTGCGACCGGCGCCGCAACTGTGCGTGTCTGGAGCGACCCAACCGTCGAACCGGTTTGACCGGGTGCACGGCTGCATCACTTACAACGATGGGTCGGAGATCTGGGCCGTGGATCCCAACCACCCGTCCAACCGGATCTCGCTGGGGCCGTCAAACGGCCTGACGTCAATGGCCTGGTCGCGGGATGGGAGCCGCCTACTTCTTGTGGAGGAGAGGAACGCAGGGACGGCACAGGACGCACAGGACCTCTATGTCATGAACGCAGACGGCGCGCAGACACGGCTCACCAGCGACGGCCACGGCGGTGAGGGGTCGTTCTCACCCGACGGCACAAAGGTGGTCTTTGCGCGATGGAACGCCGGTCCGGCCGAGGGCCTCTACGTGGTCGATGTGAAGGGCGGTGCCCCGCGCTTGATAGCCAAGTCGTATTTGGCGTGGTGGTTGGGGACTCCGGCGTGGTCACCCGACGGCTCGCGCATCGCATACACGGTGTACCTAGAAGGTGGTCCGGAGGGTTTCACGTATCAGATCTGGACCGTAAGTCCCGATGGGACCGATCCGCGGCTACTGATCGATCTAGGAGAGTGCGGAGGAGGAGGTTGCTCAGGTGGTCTGGCCTGGTCGCCGGATGGCTCGATGCTCGCGTTCTATTCGATGCGCGACAACCTCTCGACTCGAACGCGAGCAATCTACGTCGTGCACGCGGACGGATCAGGACTGCGTCGCCTCAATAACGACGGCTTTCAAGCGTCCTGGTCGCCAGATGGATCGCGACTCGTCTTCACCCGGTTCCCGAGGCTGCCCGGTAGCGTCGGAGACCGATGGGGTGGCGAACTCTTCACCATGGCCCCCGATGGGAGCGACCTGACCCTGGTGATGGAAGGCGTGGTTGTTGTCTCCCAAGGCGTTGGGGTTGCGCGTCCCACCGGATTGGCCTGGAACCCGGTGGTTTAGGCTGAGATCGTTGAAGGCCGAACCGCGAATCGCCGCCCGTTGGCAACCCTCCGCCCCCGTGACGCTGAGCATGGTGGCGGGCCTCGTTGCAGTCCAATGCGCGATCCGACCCTCGACGCCTACTGGTACGCGAACGGCGCCACCACTCCCCCACTGATGCGAGACCGGCGCCGCAAGTGTGCGTCTCTGGACTGACGAAACCGTCGGACCGGTTTGCGCTGGTGCACGGATGCATCACGTACACGGACGGATGGGAGACGCAGGGCAAATTGCACCGGAGGGCTGGCTTGGTCGCCGGACGGATCGATCCTCACGTTTCATTCGGCGCGCGCAACCAATCCAGTCCTGATCTGGGCAATCTACGCGGTGCATTCCGACGGATCGGCACCGCATCGCGCGAATGACGGTGGAGCCTGGCCGTCGTGGTCGCCTGATGGTTCCCGGATCGCCTTCGCTCGCGGCGGACAACTGTTCACGTCGGCCCCCGACGGCTACGAGCTGAGACCTGTGGAAGGCGGTCCCTACGGTTACGGATTGGTCAGGAGCGTCTGGAATCCGGTGCCTTAACCGAGGTCTCAAGCTTGTCCTGGAGTCCCGATCGCCGTAGATTGGGGCGGCCAATGCCTGTCATCACTATCGGGCGCCAGATCGGCGCCGGGGGCAGAACGGTCGGCCACATGCTGGCGACCAGGCTCAAAGCCGACTTCCTCGACTCCCAGCTCATCGACGAGGTCGCTCGCCAGCTGGAGCTGCCGAGGGAGGAGGTCGAGGCCGAGGACGAACAGCCCAACTCCTTGCTCAGCCGGCTGCTGCTTGCTCTCGGCGCCGCCAACACCGAGCCGATCATCCCGCCCGAGGCGTCGGCCTGGACGCCGCCCAACGCCGACCCAGTTTTCGACACCCGCCGGGCAGTGCTCCAGCTCACCCAGCATGTGATCAGAGAGGCGGCGAAAGGCGACAACGTCGTCATCGTCGGCCGCGGCGGCGCCTACATCCTTCACGATCACCCCGGCGCGCTCCACGTCTTCCTGCGCGCGGACTCGGCGATCAGGGTCAAAACCATCATGGAGCGCGAGAACAAGACCGAAGACGCGGCGCGCCGCCGCCTCAAGCAGGCGGACGAGAACTGGACCGCCTACATCCGGCAGGTGTACGGCCACGACCGCACGCTCGCCTCGCACTACGACATCGTGCTCGACACCGGGCGACTGGGTTACGACGCCACGATCGCCGCCATCCTCGCCGCCCTCGCCGGCCGTACCCGCTAACCTGAGCCTGTGACCCTCGCCCTCGGCTCCCGCACGTCCGGCGTCGACGGCTCGAGCGAGGGCGGCCGGATCAACACGATCAACCTGCCCGGTGCGCTCGTCCTCTACGGAGTCGCCCTTGTGCAGTCCCTACAGCGCAAGAACCCCAAGAGCAAGCCCTCGGTGGCGGCTGTTCAGGTCGACGGCGTGTGGTGCCTGGAGATCACGTACGCGGGCGAGCCGCCCGTAGGCGTCCCCGAGCGGTGGCACGGCCACCGCGTCATCGTCCGCAGCGCCGAGGCGCCGCCAAGTGCCTGAGGGCAAGTTCACCAGCCAAAGCAAGGTCCGGGACGTCCTGACCAGCCTTGGCGACCAGGGCCAGGAGCTGCTCTGGAAGCACGGCTACGACGTCGGCGAAGGCTTCGTCGACGTCTTATCCCAGTACCAGACCCTCCAGCACGCCGCCGAGACGGAGCGCCTGAGAGACCTCGATCGGCTGCTCGCGGAGCTGAACTCCAGCCGGTAGCGTCTTTTACGCGCTTTTCTACGTTCAAATACGGGGCGCAGGTGTACCATCGCAAACTAAATCGGTTCTGCTTCGTTATATAGATCGAGGAACACGTCATTGCAAAAGTCAAAGTTGGAACCGGAGAAGGGCAAGTGCGAGTGCGGACGGCGCACGCAGGACGCCTCGGTCTACGTCTATCGCTCCCACACCGATCGCTATCTGTTCCATCGCTGTGAGTGCGGCGCCGAGTGGACCGAGCACCAGACGGACATCGATCCCACTGATCCCGTCAGCTCTGACGAGGTGATCGAGGTGCACAAGCGTCTGGCCAAATTCGAAGGCTCCATCGCCGAGCTCCTGGAGCGCCGCCCCGCCTAGCTTCCCCGCTTGTGGGGAAGTCGCCCCCGCGCGAAGCGCGTGGGCGGATGGGGAGCACCACTAGCCCTAGCTTCCCCACTTGTGGGGAAGTCGCCCCCGCGCGAAGCGCGTGGGCGGATGGGGGGTTCCACTAACCGAGTCGGTATCGCTCGGCTGGCCGTCCCGGAACTTGCACCGGAACGGCGAAAAGCGCCCCGGCCGGCTCGTCGGTCCGACCCTCGGCCGCCGTGGTGACAAACAGCCGCGGGTCCGCCCGCCCGACCAGGCACACGCTCGACGGTTGCCGCGTCGGCACCTTGATTGTCTCCGCCAGACTGCCGTCCGGCCGGAACCGCCTCACCTCGGCGGCACCCCAAACCGCCACCCAGAGATGGTTGTCGTCGTCGACAGTCATGCCGTCCGGCCCGCCCTTTGTGATCTGAGCGAAGGGTGTCCGGTCGCTGAGCGCACCCGTTTCCGGATCGACGTGGAATCGGTCGATCCGCCCTCGCGCGGTGTCGGCGAAATACATCGTCTTGCCGGTCTTGTCGAAGGCGGGGCCGTTGGAGATGGTTACGCCGTCCAGCACCTTCGCGACGCTGCCGCCCCGATCCACCCGGTACAGCGAGCCGGCATCGGGGGTGAAGTCGAAGGCCATGCTTCCGGCCCAGAAATGCCCGGACGGGTCAGCGCAGGCGTCGTTCATCCGCATCCTTACCGGCTTGCCGTCCTCAGGGCGATCGAGCCAGTCGAGGCGGCCGCCGGCGCGGATCAAGGCGATGCCGGTTCCACACGCCGCGATCCACTCGCCGGAGGCGCCTGCCAGCGCCGCCACGGCGCCTAAGGTGACGTCGAGCCTGGCCAGCTCCCTCAGCGGTCCTGCTTTGGAAGGGTCGGCTTCGAGCAAACGGCCGGTGGGGATGTCGACCAGCACGACGCGGTCGCCCACCCACCTCGCGCCCTCACCCAGCTCGAGACGGTCCGGGCCCCAGGGCGTCAATCGGCGCGCGTCGAAAGAAGTCCCCATCCGGCGAGAAGGTCGCGCAGACGCGCCATCGCGGCGTCGTCGAGGGCGGCGGTGGGAGGAGCCGGCCACGGCTCGCAGATTCCCTGCAGGTGAACAGCGGCCTTGATCGCCGCGGGAAAGACACCGGCGCGCAGCGCCATGACCAGCCGGATCAGATCGTCCTGGTGCCCGCGTGCGGCATCGAGGTCGCCATCCGAGAAGTCGTCGTAGATGCGCACGACCCAGCTTGGCGCGACGTTGGCGGCGCCGCAGATCGTGCCTGCGCCACCCATCGCTAGCGACGCCAGGAGCATCGAATCGCTGCCGGTGAAGATTCGAAAGCCAGGCACGTCTCGCGTTGCGACACATACGGTCTCGAAATATTCGAAATCGCGGCTGGAGTCCTTGATGCCCGCGATCGTCCCCTCACGCGCCAGTGTCGCCACCGTCGCCGGCTCGGACAGGACCTTCGTGAACTGCGGGATGTTGTAGAGGAGAAGCGGAATCTTGCTCTCAGCGGCGAGCCGGCGGTAGAACGCGAGCACCGTGGCCTGGTCGGTCGGGTAGTAGAAGGGCGGAGCGACCAGCGCCGCGTTGGCGCCGAGCCTGGATGCCGCGGCAACCTCCGCCCGAGCGCTCTCGAGGTGTGGTTGAGCGACGCCGCAGATCACGGGAACGCGCCCGGCCGCGGCCTCGACGACGCAGCGCAGCACCTGCCATCGCGTCTTCTCACCCAGCGACGCGCCCTCGCCGGTCGAGCCGAGAGGAAGCAGGCCGTGAACCCCGCCGGCGATGGTGTGCTCCACCAGGCGCTGAATACCGGCTTCGTCGGCGCTGCCGTCGCGGTGCAGCGGCGTCGCCAGCGCCGGGAGCACGCCGGTCAGGTCCTCGATCGCGGTCACCGCCATAGGCTACTCTGGCGCGGATGATCTACCGGCGCAGCGGGCGCAGCGGGCTCCTGCTGCCGGTCATCTCGGTCGGCCTGTGGCAGCGCTTCGGTGGCGCTTCCCCGTCCGATGAAAATCGCGCCATCCTTCGCCGCGCGTTCGAGCTCGGCGTCACGCATTTCGACCTGGCCAACAACTACGGGCCGCCCTACGGATCGGCGGAGACGAACTTCGGGCAGATGCTCCGCACCGACCTCGCCGGCCACCGCGACGAGCTCGTGATCTCGACCAAGGCGGGCTGGGACATGTGGCCTGGCCCGTACGGCGACTGGGGCTCCCGGAAGTACCTTCTCGCGAGCCTCGATCAGAGCCTCGCGAGAATCGGTCTCGACTATGTCGACATCTTCTATCACCACCGGCCCGATCCCGAGACTCCACTGGAAGAGACGATGGGCGCGCTTGCGACTGCGGTACACCAGGGCAAGGCGCTGTATGTCGGCATCTCGCAGTACCAGCCGGATCGCGCTCGCGAGGCGGCCGCGATCCTCGAGAGGATAGGCATCCACCTGCTCATCCATCAGCCGGTGTACTCGATGCTCAACCGCTGGGTCGAGCCGGAGCTGCTCGACGCGCTGGAGAAGCTCGGCGTTGGCTGCATCGCATTCTCTCCGCTCGCGCAGGGCATGCTCACCGACCGCTACATGCAGGGCGTTCCCGCCGGCTCGCGCGCCACGCAGGGCTTTTCGCTCTTCCCCGACACCGTGACCCAGAACATCGAGCGGGTGCGCGCACTGCACGCAATCGCCGAGCGCCGCGGCCAGAAGCTGTCCCAGATGGCGATCGCATGGGTTCTGCGCGACCAGCGAGTGACGTCGGCGATAGTCGGGGTAAGCAGCGTGAGCCAGCTGGAGGAGAACCTCGGCGCGCTCGACAACCTTTCCTTCGCGCCGGCCGAGCTCGCGGAGATCGACGGCCTCACGCGCTAGGCAGGTCGAAGTCGGAAGAAGGCCAGTCCCCTCCCCACACAGTGGGGAGGCCGGCTGCGCGAAGCGCAGCTGGGTGGGGGTGATCCAACAATCACTTGCGCGCGAGCACGAGGATGTAAGGCGAGCTCAAGCGCACTCTCCCCCGCGATTCGTTGAGCTCTTCGACCAGCTGCGTCTCCGCGGCGATGACCTTCGCGTAGATCTCTGGCGGCTGCATCGCTTTCAATGCCGCCTGGGGCGCGTTCGTCTGCTGCCAGAATTCGAGAAAGGACCCGACTGACTCCGATTCGAAATGGAGCGTGCGATGCTTCACATCGATCGATGAGGCCAATCCGGCAAGGCGCCGGCGCAGCTCGTCCTCCTCACCCCATTCGAAGGGAGACGGCAGCTCGAACGCCGGGTGCGCGGAGAAAGAGGCGATGAGCTCCGACAGCCGGCCGAGGTACCCACCCGGACTGTAGTTCGCCATCGCCACGAGGCCGCCGGGCCTGGCCACGCGGAACATCTCCGACGCGACGAGCTGCGGGCGCGGCGCGAACATCGCGCCGAACACGGAGGCCACGATGTCGAACGAGGCGTCCTCGAACGGAAGCTGCTCGGCGTCGGCTTCCCTCCATTCGATGCTCGCTCCGGCCGCAACCGAACGCGCCCGACCCAGCTCGACCATGCGCGGCGTCAGGTCTGTGGCGGTGACGATGGCGCCGCGCCGGGCCGCGGCGAGGGCGAAGTTGCCGTTGCCGGCAGCAACGTCGAGCACGCTGGTGCCTGGTTCGACGTCGCATGCGCCGGCCAGCGCTTCAGCGTGGCCTTCGAGAACTTCCGCGAGCCTGCTGTAGTCGCCGAGGGACCACATCCAGCGCTGCCCGTCCTTCAGCCGGTCGTAGGGAGAGCTCAACTTCAATTATATACCACATCGCGCTCATGAATTGCAACAGCACATCTGTAATCCGCGCCGGCACAGGCTTATGCTCGGGGCGTGGTGACGGAGACCGACCTCGAGCTGAGCGACGGACGCAGGCTGCACTTTTACGACACCGACGCCGATGACGGCGGCGCTCGCCTCGCTGTCTTCTGGCACCACGGCACGCCGAACATCGGCGCCCCGCCCGAACCGCTGCTCCCGGCGTCAGCCGAGCGCGGAATCCGGTGGGTGTCGTATGACCGGCCCGCGTATGGCGGGTCGAGTCCTGATCCAGGTCGCCACGTGGCATCGGCGGCCGCGGACGTCTCCCAGATCGCCGATGCATTGGGCATCCCGCAATTCGCGGTGATGGGCCACTCGGGCGGGGCGCCGCACGCCCTCGCGTGCGCCGCGCTGCTGCCAGAACGCGTCCTCGCCGCCGCGTGCGTTTCCGGACTTGCTCCATTCGACGCCGAGGGCCTGGACTGGTTCGCGGGCATGGCGGCTGCAGGAGCGGCCGAGCTGCATGCCGCGACTCAGGGCCGCGAGGTGCTGGCAAACCTCCTGGCAAGCACCGAGTTCGACCCGGAACAGTTCACACCTGCGGACCATGCAGCCCTCGGGGGCCCGTGGGGCTGGCTCGGCGCCATTGCGGGGAAAGCGCTGGAGGGCGGCCTGGGCGGGATGGTGGATGACGACCTGGCTTACGTCGCCCCGTGGAGGTTTGACCCGCGGCAGGTCAGCCGCCCAGTCCTGTTGCTTCACGGTGGGCATGATCGGATCGCGCCCCCTTCGCATGACGATTGGCTCGCACGCCACGTTCCCTCGGCGGAGCTGTGGCTGCGTCCGGAGGACGGGCACATCTCAGTGCTCAGCTCAGGAGTGGCGGCCCTGGACTGGATCCTGGAGAACGCCGGCTGAGCTCTACTCGTTGAGCCGGTCGATCAGCTGCCGCAGCCGACCGAAATGGCTGCGATCGAAATCGAGCTTAAGGCGCGGCAGATCGGGCACGTCGCCATCCTGCCGCTCACCGCTGGATGCGCCCACACGCTGGATCGGTCCGCGCAGGATGTCGTTGAACTCCTGGCTCACCTGATCAATCTTCTCATCAGGGATGTCGGTGTTGAGCCGGAGGATGAGCTTGCCGTCCACGTACCGCTGCGAGTGGTAGATCCGGTAGAAACGCTGGATGTGGGCGACCGCGTCGTCCACCGACTCGGTCAGGTAGTAGAGCCCAGCGTCCTCGCGATCGATGTAGCCGCGCGTCAGGAGCACGTCGTTCAACGTGCGGTCGATGGCGGGCCAGTAGCCGGTATCGGCCTCGATCATCACTATCGGATGCAGGTCGCTCTTGCCGGTCTGGCTCAGCGTGAGGAGCTCGAACAGCTCGTCCAGCGTGCCGAACCCGCCGGGGAACAGGACGAAGGCCTCTGCCTCCTTCATGAACATCAGCTTTCGCGTAAAGAAGTACTTGAAGTTGATCAGCTTGGGGTCGGAAGCGATGAACGGGTTGGGCTTGGCCTCGAATGGGAGCACGATGTTGACCCCGAAGGAGCTCTCCTGGCCGGCACCCTCGTTGGCTGCGCTCATGATCCCTGGGCCGGCGCCCGTCACGACCATCCAGCCGGCCTCCGCCATGCGCCGGCCGAGCTGCTTGGCCAGCTCGTAGTTGGGATCTCCGGTCGGTGTCCTCGCGGAGCCGAAGACGCTCACCTTCTTGCGGTCCCGGTACTTGGAGAAGACGTTGAACGCGTACCGCATCTCTTTGACGGAGGCGTTGATGAGCTTGCGGTCGAGCCGGCTCAGCGGCTCCTCCGCCATCCGTATCGCGGTGACCAGGAGCTCGTAAGTCGAGCGCGCGTCGACGGGAGCGAGGTCGAGCTCCTCGACCAGCGCGTTCAGGCGACGATCGAGCTCGGCGTCACCGGTCGAATACGCCCGGCGCGGGCCACGGGTGGGCGTCCGTGTCGTCCGTTCTTTTGCCATGATTCACCTCCCCGCTGTGCGGGGAGGTCGGCTCCGCCGCAAGCGGAGCCGGGTGGGGAGATTCATTTGCCAATCAGGACTGTAGCTCTCGACGGCGACGACACGCTCTGGCACAACGAGACGCGCTTTCACCTCACCCAGGCCGCCCTTCGCGAGCTCCTCCGCCGCCACGTGCCAGACGCCGACGTCGACCGGCACCTGTCCGATGTCGAGATGCGCAACCTGAGCATCTATGGCTACGGCATCAAGGCTTTCACCCTGTCGATG
>DASPYG010000157.1:0-14548 GCA_035636885.1 Candidatus Nitrosopolaris sp. | reverse complement strand
CTGTGCGACTGCCTGCAACAGCTCCAGCTGTTGCTCGTAAGCGCTCTTCGGCTTGCGAGCAGCCGCCCGACCATCGAGGTTCAGCTTCTCCTGGACCTCGTATCCACTCGTGTAGGCGACCTCGTATCCGAGCTCGCGCAGCTGTGTCAGGTCGCGCCGCAGCGTCCGTTCGGAGACACCGGCGCGTGCCGCCAGCTCAAGGGGGTTGAGCCCGGGCTCGGCGATGATCGCAGCGAGGATGTTGAGGAGACGGGCGAGCCGGCGGGCGCGATTCACGCCGCCGGGATCATAGGAGGCTGTTTAGCCGATCTCTTCCCAGGAGGTTGCGTTGCCCTCAAAAGGATCGGGCTCTGCCTCTTCCTGGTTCCCCACCTTTTGGTGGAACCTGCTGGCGATCATCTGGTAGGCCATCGCCTTGGGGATGCCCAGCTTGGTGAGCGATTTGACCTCGTCGGCCATCACCTTGTCGCGGGCAGTCTCGATCGCTGCCAGCACCTCTTCGACAGACGCGGTCCTCTTGACCATGGACATCAGATCATACCCAAGCCAACCGTCCCTTAATCGCCCCTTAGACTTAGGCATCGAACCTACCGCAGGCTTTAGCTGGGGGTTGGATGGCAGCCGATTACCCGACCGATAAGATCCGGAACGTGGTCCTGCTGGGCCATTCGCACGACGGCAAGACGTCCCTCGCCGAGGCGATGCTGTTCGCTTCCGGCGCCATCCCCCGCCTGGGCTCGCCCGACCAGCAGACGGCGACCACGGACTTCGAACCCGAGGAACAGCGCCGCAAGATCTCGATCAACCTCGGAGTCGCGTTCGCGGAGCACGGCGGCTTCAAGATCAACATCCTCGACGCGCCCGGGTTCTTCGATTTCACCGGGCAAGCCTTGAGCGGCCTCCGGGCGGCGGAAGGGGCGGTCGTGGTGGTGGGACCGAACCCGAATCTCGCGGTGGGCACCGAGATCGCCTGGGAATTGTGCAACCGCTCGAGCAAGCCTCGGGTGGTGGTGGTCAACAAGCTCGACAAGGAGCACTCCGACTTCTACGGCGCGGTCAGCGCCATGCGGGAGCATCTGTCGCCGCGGCCGTTTCCCCTTCACCTGCCGATCGGGGCCGAGCAGGAGTTCCGCGGCATCGTCGACCTTCTCCACCTGAAGGCATTCGTGACGGCGAGCGACGGCAAGGGCACAGAGGCGCCGATTCCGGATGACATGCAGAGCCTGGTCGACCAGTACCGCGGCCAGCTCATCGAAGCCGCGGCCGAGAGCGATGACTCGCTGCTCGAGAAGTACCTCGAGGCTGGCACTCTCAACGAGGAAGAGATCCAGCGCGGCCTGCGGGAAGGAATCCTCGCGGGCAAGGTGGCCCCAGTCGTTTGCTCGTCGGCCACCAAGCTGCTCGGCGTGCGGACGCTGATGTCGACGATCGCCGAGCTGCTGCCCCCCGCTGAGGGCGAGCCCGACCAGCCGACCAAGGCGTTCGTGTTCAGCACCGGCGGCGACCAGTTCGGGAAGGTCAGCTACTTCAAGGTCGTCTCGGGCTCGATCAAGGCGGATCAGCACCTGGCGAACCTCAACCGCGGCGGCGACGAGCGCCTGGCCCAGATCTTCTACCCGCGCGGCAAGGAGCACGTGGCGGCGACCGAGATCCACGCCGGCGACATCGGCGCCGTGACCAAGCTGACGCACACGCTTACGGGGGACGCCTTGGGGGCGGCAAAGGACGGCGGCCCACTTCCGCCCCTTGACCTGCCCGCCCCCGCGTACAGCCTCGCGATCACCCCCAAGGCTCGCGGCGACGAGGAGAAGATCTCGAGCGGCCTCGCGCGCCTTGCCGAAGAAGACCCGACTCTTCACGTCGAGCGCATGGAGGAGACCAAGCAGCTGATCATCGCGGGGCTGGGCGACGTCCACCTCGACGTGACCCTCGAGAAGCTGAAGCGGAAGTACGGCGTCGAGGCGACAACCCAGACGCCTCGCGTGGCCTACCGGGAAACGGTGTCCGGTCACAGCCGGGCCGAGGGCCGCCACGTCAAACAGTCGGGCGGCCACGGGCAGTACGGGATCTGCGTCATCGAGGTCGCGCCGACCAAGCGCGGCGAAGGCTTCGTCTGGGAGGACAAGATCTTCGGCGGCGCCATCCCGCAGAACTTCCGCGCCTCGGTCCAGAAGGGAATCGTGGACAACATGGCCAAGGGGGTCGTCGCCGGTTACCCGATGGTTGACGTCAGGGTCACGCTCGTCGATGGCAAGTTCCACCAGGTCGACTCCAACGACATGGCCTTCCAGATCGCAGGCTCGCTGGCCATCCGAAAGGCTGCGCTCGATGCCGGCCCGGTCCTGCTCGAGCCGATCGTGGAAGCCACGATCAAAGTGCCCGAGAAGAACCTTGGCGACATCATGTCGGACATCAATGGCCGCCGCGGCAAGATCATGGGCACCGAGCCCGACGACGGCTACCAGCTCGTACGCGTCAACGTGCCGGAGTCGGAGATGCTGCGTTTCGCGCTGGATTTGCGCTCCATCACCCAGGGGCGCGGCAGCTACACGAAGAAGTTCTCGCATTACGACGAGATGCCGGCGCACCTAGCGAAAGCGATCATCGAAGAGTTCCAGAAGCAGCACGAAGCTGCAAGCTGATCCGGTGCGGCGAGAGACCAGCGGGTGAGCGCGCCGAGCGCGCACGACGTCTGCGTCATCGGCGGGGGCGTGACCGGTGCGGGAATCGGGCGCGACCTTGCGCTGCGTGGACTGTCTGTGCTGCTGCTCGAAAAGGGCGACTGGGGCGGCGGAACCACCGGCAGCTCCAGCTGGATGATTCACGGCGGCCCTCGGTATCTCGAGTTCGACTGGAACACAACGCGCCTGTCGACGCAGGACGCGGGCTACATCGTCTCCATTGCGCGAAACATGGTCTACCGGGTCGTTTTCATCATCCCGGTCCTGCCGCACGACAAGAACAACATCGAGCGCATGGAAACCGCGATGGAGGTCTACGACCGCTTCCAGCCGCTCAAGCATGCGCACCCGCACGTGCGGCTGACGGCCGAGGAGGCGCGGCAGGTCGAGCCTGGCCTTGCGGCCGACGTGATCGGCGCCGTGACGATGGAGGAGTGGGGCGTCGACCCCCATCGGCTCGTCTTCGCCAACGTCCAGGACGCCATCGCCCATGGAGCCCGTGCCCTCAACCACACGCGCGTGACCGATCTGCTGCGCGATGGCGGCAAGGTGATCGGCGTTCGCTACCGCGGGCCGGACGGCGGCACGTCTGAGGCACGTGCGAAGGTCGTCGTGAATGCCGCAGGGCCGTGGGTGCCCGAGATCAGCCGCATGGCCGGCGCCACGGTACAGCTGCGGCCGGCCAAGGGGATTCACATCGTGTACCCCCACCGCATCTCCAACTTCTCGATCAGCGCCGAGTCGATCGACGGCCGCGACCTGCTGATGGTTTCGCACGCCGGATTCACGCTCCTCGGCACCACGGACGACGACTTCTACGGAGACCTCGATTCGGTCGATGTGCTCGAAGACGAGGTCGACTACCTGCTGCAGGCGTTCGAGCGGGTCTTTCCATCGATTCGCTCTTACCGTCCGGTGCGGACCACGACCGGTGTGCGCCCGACTCTTTTCAAGTGGAGGCGCTACGAGGACGAGCTGTCGCGGCGGTACGAGGTCATCGACCACTCAACCGACGGCGCGGACGGATTCGTGACCATCGCGGGCGGCAAGCTCTCGATGTATCGGTTGATGGCCGAGGAAACGTCCGATGTGGTCTGCCGGAAGCTCGGCTATCAAGCGTCGAGCATCACCGCGACACGGCCGCTGCCAGGCAATGAGTCCGATGTCGAGCCTGCCGCAGAGCTCGCACGCCGCTGCGGCATCACTGCGCTCGCTGCAATGAAGCTGCAATCGAGGCACGGGTCCAACGCCGCCGCGGTCCTGCAGGATGCGAGATCCGGACGCATGGTGTGCCGGTGCGAGCCGATCACTGAAGCGGAGCTGGCGCACGCGGCCCGTCAAGAGCAGGTGCGCACGCTGGCCGACGCGTTTCGTCGCGTCGGCCTCGCTGCCGGGCCATGCGCTGGAGGTGCGTGTGTCTTGCGGGCGGCGGCCGTGATCGGCAACGAGCTCGGCTGGAGCGCTTCTCAAGGCTTCGATGCGGCGCGCGAGTTTCTTCGCGGCGCGTGGTTGGGACGCGCACCGATCCTCGGGCGCATGGGTTGGGCGCAAGAAGAGCTGGCCATCGGCGCTCACCGAGGCCTCCATAACTAGTGGCGCGCGCGGATTCGCTGGCGAAGCTCGCGTTCGCATACGGTGTGCACCTGACGCGCAGGCGATTGACCCGCCCGCGCTCGCAGGTCGCGAAGCTTCTCGAGACGTACGCGGCCGACGGCATCCGTCCACTGCTGGCCGATGAGCGCGAACATCACCCCGATCTCATGGGGTGCATCAACTGCGGTTTGTGCGCGCTCGCAGCCGGCAGGCTCGGCAAGGTGCGCCTACCCGACCTCGCGACATCCTACATGCGGCTCTACGCGCGGTTGGGTGAGGCTGCGTCCGATTTGTCTGGAGATTCGCCCGAGCTGGATGCTGCATCGGCAGCCTGCCCGGTCGGGGTTCCGCTCGAGGCAGTGGCTGCGATGGTGCGGCGGCTGGCCGCGGGCTGAGGTCGTGGAGCGACTCGCCAGGCGCCTACCCCGATCCTTATCACCGGCGGCGAGCTTTCACGGTGACCCGCCAGCTCCACCCATCGCGCCGCGGGCGCCCGCAGCCGGGACAAATCGGGGAGCCAATTGCGGACCGCCTTCGGCGGCAGGCTGCAGGGCATCTGTGGTTGCGAGATATCCACATTCTGTATACAGTCTGTGGAAATAACACAACATCTAGCGCCAATGGTCAATAGGCTGTTCCGTCCACTTCGCCGGTGGCCTGCCCTGGAGGCAGCGCTCTCCCGCCTCGCAGGGCGCTTTACGACGTGGCCGTCAGATGAGTTCGGCCGCTTCGTCGGAGCGCCGATGGCGGGTGCAAAGCCGGGGGGTCGGGCCGCCTTCCCTCCCGCCGCAGAGCCGATACGACCGCCCCCGCCGGTTTCGATCGCACCCGCGACCTTCGAGATGCGCTTCATGAAGCTCCAGGCGCAGGGGCGATTCGACGAGATGTGGGAGATGGTGGCGGAGGATGCGCAGCGCGCCTGGGGCGGACGTGAAGCTTTCATCGATGGCATGCCGCGCCTGAACGACGACATGGAGCTGCTCGATATGCAGGTCGTCAGTGTGAACGTGCTCGAAGCCTGGACCGATCGCATGCATCAACGCAGCTACAGGAACGTCGCGCAGATGGTCATGCGCTATCGAGTCAGGCAGCAATGGCGCGAGTGGTCCTTCGATCGCGAGGTGCATCTCATTCCAGCGGCAGGTGGCTGGCGTACGTTGTGCTATCCCGCCAAAACTAAAGCAGTCAGCAGCGCCGGGAGCCGCTGATATAGTGGGTTGCGAGCCATGCTCGAGCAGACCATCGAGGAGCAGGAGCGATACGTACGGTGGCATCGCAGGCGGCGGCGTGCAATGACGCCGCGACGCTTGCTGCAGGAGTCCGATGAGCTTCTCTTCTGGGTCGAGGAGTGTGTCGTCAAGGAAGTGCGACTCGTCCCCGGATGGTTGGTGGCGCGGCTGATGGTCGTGCTGCGTCACGCACATGCGGATCTGCCCGGCCGGCTCGGCCGCGAACGCAGACCCGAGCAGGTGATGGAGATCATCTACGACGCACAGGCGGCGTTGATGGACCAGGCATGCAGGAGCCGCGGCCCCGCGGAGGTGATCCCGCTGTTTGCGAAGGCGCGCGAGCGCCAGCTCGAAGCCCTCACGGTCTAAGCGGCCGCTGGCTTCTTTGCGTTGCGTGTAGACCTTCACCTTCATTCGCGCTACTCGCACGACAGCAGGACATCGCTCGAGGCACTGATCGAACGGAGCCGTATCTGCGGCTTCGACCGCATCGCGCTCACCGATCACAACACCGTCGAGGGAGCGCTCGCGCTCGCGCGCCTCGCGCCAGAGCTCGCGATAGTGGGCGAGGAGGCGAAGACGCTGGAGGGTGAGATCATCGGCCTGTTCATCACGGGGCAGCTGCCCGCATACCAGCGCCCGGAGCGTGTGATGGACCTCGTGCACGAAATGGGCGGCCTCACTTACGTGCCGCACCCACTCGATCGCAACCGCTCACATTTCCGCGCCGAGCGAATCGTCGAGCTGTCGGACCGCATCGACATCATCGAGGTGTACAACCCGTGGTGCGAGCCGGGGGCCAATGCAGCAGCTGCACGGCTCGCGACCGAGCTGGACAAGGCCACGGCAACCGGATCGGACGCGCACTCTACGCATGAGCTGGGACGGACATGGATGGAGATGGAGGCGTACACGGACGTGGCTGATTTCCTCGCCAAGCTGAAACTTGCTCGCCACGTCGTGACCTCCGACAGCGGAACCGGGCGAAGAGCGTGAGCGGAGGCGCCATCGAGCTTCTTGTGGCCGGCTCGGTGGCGCTCGATACACGCGACGGCCCTTTCGGGTCCGTCTCCGAAGAGCTGGGGGGCTCGGCCGTTTTCTTCGCGCTGGCGGCGAGCCTGGTCTTACCAGTGAGGCTGGTTGCTCCCGTTGGCCGCGATGGATATGACCGCGTGATGCATGCTTTCGGGAAAAGGCCGATCGACACCACCTCGCTGCAGGTCGTCGACGCGCCGACGTATCGATGGAAAGCTCATCAGGAGCACGGCCGCAACATCGACCTGGGCAGCACGGACTCCATCTATGACGCCTGGGAGCCGCAGGTCCCGTCCGATTTTGACGGCTGGGCATTCGTCGGCTCGATGCGCCCAGATCGACAGGCCCAGGTCGCAAAGATGCTCGCCCCGAGCCGGCTGCTGGCGGCCGACGCCATGCTCTCGTATGTGCGGGGGAGGCCGTCTGAGGCCTATAACGTTTTGAAGAGGGCGGCGTGGTATTTCTGCAACCAGGATGAGTTCGCCGCCCTGGGCGGGCAGGACGCCGAGCAGTTCCGCCGGCAGTGGTGGCTGGACGGCCTGGTCCTGAAGGCCGGCGCCGGCGGCGTCACCGCCTTCACCCCGGACGGGAGCGTGCACGTGCCGGCACTGACCAACCATGTCGCCCTTGACACCACGGGAGCCGGCGATGCGGTAGCGGGCGGAATGCTCGCGCGGTGGATCAGCACCGGCGCGGAGCGAGGTGGGCTGCTCGACGCCTTGGCGTGCGGCGTGGCCTGTGCGTCATTGACGATCGAATCGATCGGTGTCCGTGGCATCGCAACCGCGACGCAAGGTCTTCTCGAAGAACGAATGGCCGAGGTGATGGAATGCCTGCAACGCGGGTCGTGATCATCGCGGGCGACCTGGTCGAGCAGCAGGTCGACGCGATCGTCAACGCCGCCAACAACGACCTGCTCCTGGGTGGAGGAGTTGCGGGCGCGATTCGCCGGCGTGGCGGCCCGACGATCCAGGGCGAGTGCGATGCGCATGGAGGTGTGAAAGTCGGCGAAGCGGCGATCACCGGCGGTGGTGAGCTCGCTGCGCGACACGTGATCCATGCGGCGAGCATGCAGCTGGGCGGGAGGACCACCGCGGACTCGCTGCGGTCATCGATGGACAACGCGTTTCGGCTCGCGCAAGAGCACGCGGTGCGCACCATCGCCGTGCCCGCGGTCGGCACAGGCATCGCGGGCTTTCCAATGGATGAGTGCGCGCGCGTGATGGCAGATTGCGTCGACCGTGCACTGTCGAGCGGTTGGCAGCCGGAGGAGATTCGTTTCGTTCTTTTTGGCGATGAGGCACGAAGGGTTTTTGAAGAAACGTTCCGCGACCACAAGAAGTGAGCGAAATCAGGCCTGTTTTGGCCCGATTTGTTGCGCTTCGCGCACGATCGGCCTGAATTCAGTTTGAATTGGGGTTGAATCGGGGTAAGACCCGCCCCTAGAATGGGCGAGTCCCGCCCCCGAAACGGATTTCTACCGAGGATGGTGAATAGTTGGAAGGCTACTGTTTGAAGGACAAGCGGAAGGTCGAGATGAAGGACCCTCAGCCGATCACGATGAAGAATGGCAAGCCGGCGACGGTCGGTACATGCCCGAACTGCGGCACAAAGATCTACAAAATCGGAAAGGCGGTGGCGTAATGGAAGGTTATTGCTTGAAGGACAAGCGAAAGGTTGAGATGAAAGACCCTCAGCCCATCACGATGAAGAACGGCAAGCCGGCGACCGTGGGCACGTGCCCAATCTGCGGCACCAAGATCTACAGGATCGGCAAATCGTCGTAATCAGGCTTCGACAGAGGACCGCTTAACGGGAGCGGTCCTTTCTATTTCAGGTCAGGTCGTGATCGGGGGCTCGAGGGCTCCCAGCAAGACCTCAGTCGCGGAAACCGCCTCGTCAACACCCAACGCCTTGAAGATCTCGACGTTGGACGGATTATTGACGCGAGCCACCGTCTTCTTGACGTTGAAGTGACGTTTCGCGACCTGCAGCGCGACGAGATTGTCTTCATCATCGGCCGTGACCGCGACGATGGCGTCGGCGCGCTCGATCCCCGTTTGCGACAGGAACTTCACCTCGCAGCCGTCGCCGCGCATGACGATGCTGCCCAGCTGCGTCTCCAGCCAATCCGCGCGACGGGCATCTCTTTCGATGAGAGTGACCTCGTGTCCGCGCTCCAAAAGGTCGCGTGACATGTAGTAGCCGACCGTGCCTCCTCCGACGACGATCACGTACACGGGCTTCTAGCGCTCCCCCAACGTCTTCTCGATGTGCTTGGCTCCCTCGAGGGTAGGACAGATGGTGTGAATGCCAAGCTTTTCGTACGCATCTGCGCGGTCGGGGTCATAGATCCGACACACGACGCGAGGCACTTTGAAGATGTGCTTGGCGATCTGGGCGGCCATGATGTTGCGGTTGTCGCCCTCGGTGACCGCCACGAAGCCGTCCGCATCCTCGACGCCGGCGCGCCGCAAGACGTCGGCGTCGGTTCCGTTGCCGACCACCTGGTTGCCCTTGAAGTCGTTGGTGAGCACTCCGCGCACAGCCGCGCGCGAGAACTGGTTGGGATCCCTGTCGATGATGACGACGTCGTGGCCCGCCTTGTCCATGTCGGCCGCCACCTGTGAGCCGACACGTCCGCAGCCTACGATCAGGACCTTCAAAGCCCGTTGATTATAGGGAGGCCCCGAGGCGCCCCTGTATGGCACTTGTTAGGATTGGGGCCCGTGCGCTTTCCCTTCACTTTCATGGGTGTGATGGCGCTCGGAATCGGCGCCTGGGTGGGGTTTTACCTGGTTGGACACCGCGGCATGGACCCCGTCGCTGAGGGGATAGCGGCGTTCACTGCACTGATTTCCTTTGGCTTCGGAGCTTATGTATTGATCAGGCGGGTTCGCCGAGGTCCACAGCACTGATGGCCGACCATTCGCATCCGCCGACGGCAAAGAAGGTTCTGGTGGCGGTCGGGGGGCAGAACATCGACGCCGAGACTGTGCGGATGGCGTGCCGGATGACGGATCCGTCTGGTGGGCGGCTTTATGGCGTGCACATCATCGAAGTCAACCGCGCGCTCCCGTTGGGCGCCGTCCTTGACGACGTGGTCGAGCGAGGCGAAAAGATCCTGGACGAGGTCGAGCAGCTGGCTTCGGAGTCGGGGCTGCCGGTGGAGACGGAGCTGGTACAGGCGAGGGACACGGGGCCGGCCCTGGTCGATGAGGCGGTGGAGTGGGGGGCGGACCTCATCGTGATGGGGCTGCCGTACAAGCGACGTTTCGGTGAGTTCAACCTGGGCAAGACCGTCCCCTACGTGCTGAAGAACGCCACCTGTCGGGTGATGCTCTTCCGCGAACACCGCGAACACTCGAGCTGATCGATCCGCCCGCGACCTGACTAATTCCGCTGGGGCGGGCCCGGCCCCAAAAAAACCCAAGCCACTGCGGGGGCCCTCCCTTCCCATTCGGCTTCCTCCCCCAGCCGACCGACACTAACCGCACTCTAATCAGGTTTCAGGCCTCTTCCAACCCAGCTTGTTAACGTCAACCGAGGTGTCCCCAACGCACACAAAGGAACGCCCCCACTACTTCGCCCGACTCTGGGCTGAGCTCGGCCGCATGGGCGGCGAGCACGACGCCTTCATCAAAGTCATCATCGTCGAGCGGATCGTCAAGGCGATCGTCCTCATCGCGCTCGCAATCGGGCTGCTCTTTGCTGGCCGCACCGGCCTCCTCACCCAGTGGGCGGCCTACGCGCAGGACCAGCTCAACCTCAACGCCGGGAACAGCCTCATCGTCCAGCTTCTGTTCAGACTCCTGGCATACATCGGCAACTTCACGCACACGACTGCGCTTGCGATCGGCGCCATCGCCTACGCATTGCTCGAAGGCACTGAAGGGGTCGGCCTGGCAATGCGCCGCCGCTGGGCCGAGTACCTGACCGTGTTCGCGACCGGCGTCCTGATTCCTTACGAGGCGTACGAAGTCGTCCGCCACATCACCCTGTTCAAAGTTGGGGCGCTGCTATTGAACGTTGCCGTGGTTGTCTACCTGGCTTACCGCAAGCGCCTGTTTGTCGGCGTCTGACGCCGGCGTCAGCCACGGACTCGGAAATCCCGCGCGGTGGATCACATATCGAAGAAGCGCGGCCAGCGTTTCCAACCCGTAAACGGTCGAAGTGCGGAAGCTCACGGAGCTGGCATCGGCGTGATACTTTCCGATCGCCGGCACCTCCCCGATCTTGAATCCAAATGTCGCCGCCTGGATCAAAACCTGGGTGTCGAACACGAAATCGTTGCTGTTCTCCAGAAACGGAATCGCTTCCAGAAATCGGCGCGAGTAAGCGCGATAACCCGTGTGGTACTCAGATAGGTGCAGACCTAGGACGCGATTCTCAGCTCCGGTCAGGAATCGGTTGCCCAGACGCTTCCACCAGGGCATGCCCGCTTTCGCGGGGTCGAGGCCTAGCCAGCGCGACCCGAGCACGATGTCGGCCTCGCCTTCCTCGATGACGCGGCAAAGGTTGGGGATGATGGCCGGGTCGTACTGGCCGTCGGGGTGCAGCATGACAACGACGTCGGCGCCCATCGACAGTGCGTGGCGGTAGCAGGTTTTCTGGTTGCCGCCGTAGCCGAGGTTTCGCTGGTGCCTGATGACGTCAAGGCGAAGCGCCATAGCCACGCTCACGGTCGCGTCCTTGCTGGCGTCATCGACGAGCAGGATGCTGTCGGCATGGCCGGCAGGAATATCGCCGACCACCTCGACCAGGGTCTTAGCCGCCCGATATGCCGGTAGGACGATCACCCGGTGTGGGCGCGGTCCGCTCCACCGCAGGTCGCCTAGCGGGATGGGATCTGGTCGCACCGCCATCCTCTCCACGGTCAGATAGGCGGCGATTGCGAGGGCGCCGACGGCGGCCGACCACAGGTCGAGCGCGAGCGTGAGGTTGATCGCCGCATATGCGAAAACCAGCACAAGGGCGGCCACGCGAGGCCAACGCAGCTGGCCCGAGAGCGCCAGGTCGGCGAGGGCGAATCCAGGAATGACGAGCAGGGCCAGATCGTGAACGTTCTGATGTGGGCTCAAGACGAGGGAAGCCGCGATGGCGAGCGCGAAGTCCAGACGCGGTTTGTCGGGCCGCCAGCTCAGAGAGAGCGCAACCAGGGCCAGCAGAAGGATGAGGACCACAAGGGCGACCGCTTTGCCACCGCCGGGCACCGCTTCGAGGATGTTGCGCAGCGAGTAGACCGCCGTGTCCGTGTAGACGATCTGGCCGTTGGTCGGCAGCGAGCCTCCGATCGCCCAGCGCCCCACGGCGCTCACATAACCCGCGACCGGCCCGAAGCCGAAGCCGGCGATCGACACCACGGCCAGGACGCCGATCACGCCGGCGAACCCGGCCAGCGCACGCCATGCTCGCCGAGTCACAAACAGGACGGGTATCAACAAGAGCAGCTGGGGTTTGGCCAGGGCCAGCCCGGTGAAGATGCCCGCCCAGCCCATGCGGCCGCGCGCCCACGCGAGGTACGCAGAGGCCAGTGGCACGAGCACCACGAGGTCCGACTGGCCTTGCAGGACGGTTACGAATAGCGGAAAGAATCCGCCGATCAGCGCGGCCGAGACGATTGCGGCGCGCCCATGTATCCGCTCGCTACCTCGTATAAGAATCGCAATCAGTACCACCGCGAGCGCGACATTGAAAGCGGCCATCGCGTAGTACGCGCCGCGGTAATCCAGAAATGCGAGCGGGGCGATGAGGAGTGTGTAGTAGGGCGGGTGGAAATATGGCAGCACAACGAATTGATCCGGCGCGTGGGGAATTACCTGGAGCTCGTACTGCTTTTGCAGCGCAAGATCGTACACGGCTGAGCCGCCCTTGAGGACGAACAGCTTGGCGCCTGAGTAGAACGAAAAGAAATCAGGACCCTGCAGATCGCCGCGTACGAACGTGAACCAGTAACCAACCCAAAAAAGTAGGGAGCCAAGGCCCGCGCCCGTCGCTGCCGCGTAGCCAAGGCGATCCCAACGTCGGGAGGCCCAGCGGCTCATCGCCCTGATTCGAGGCGGAGGGCGAACCGTTCGGGGAGCTTCGCTTTCCGGATCGCCCGCTGCGCACCCTTGATGTCGTAACGCACACGGCGGAACTCGAAAGTCTCGTTGTCAACATCCCAGATCCCGTAGCTGGCCAGTGGACTCCCGTCCCGCGGCTGTCCGACGCTGCCTGGATTGACCAGGGCTGGGCCCCTGAGGGCGAACTTGTCAACGCTATACTCGTGCGTCACCTGGCCATCGGCGAGCCCAAATAAGCCAGGAACGTGAGTATGTCCGTGGAAGCAGACTCCACCATTCAGCAGCTCGAGGTTGGCGAATGCGACCGCGGTGTCCAGCACGTACTCGTAAATGTGATCACGTGGGCTCGCATGGACGAGAAGCACGTCGTGCTCAACGTGACTGTCTGGCAATCCGCGCAACCACTCGATGCGTTCATCGCCGATGTTGTCGACCGTCCACCGCACGACTGCAGCGGCATCGTCATTGAACCACTCGAGGATCTCGGAGTCGGTACATGCGCGGTCGTGGTTGCCGACGAGCGTCAACCAGCCGCGTTTGGTCACCTCGTCGATGCAGCGTTTGGGATCGCCTCCATAGCCAACGACATCGCCCAGGCACAGCGTCTCATCGGTCGGCGGGCAATCGCGAATGACTGCCTCCAGCGCCTGCCAATTGGCGTGGATGTCCGACAAGATCGCGATCTTCAAGCCGGCTTACCGTACAGCCGCGGATAGATGTGATCGAAAAGGATTCGCAGCGTCGCGGCAAGTGGAACCGCGACGAACATGCCCAGGATGCCTGCCCAGCTGAAGCCGGCGATGAATGCAACGATGACGAGGATTGGCGGCAACCGAACCGCGTCGCCCATCACCTTCGGATACACGAAATTCAGGATCACGTTGGAGATGACGAAATAGACGACTGCGATCGCGATCGCTTTGAAAGGCGCAGCCGCGAGTCCGACGAGAATCGCCGGTATCGCGCCCACGAATGGACCGATGTAGGGGATCAGCGCTGTAATGCCGGCGATGAGGCCGAGGGCGACGGGATCAGCGAGTCCGAGCACCGCGCATGCGATGCCAGAAAGGATTCCGATCAACCCGGCGATGATCAGCTGGCCGCGAACGTATGCGTACAACATCTTGCGAATGCGCCGCCAGATCTGGTCGAAGTCGGTGCGGTAGTCCTGCGGAACAAACCGGCGGAGCACCCGCTTGATCGACGTTGCGTCGAGTGCCAGCAGGAACGCAACGATGAACATCAACACGATCTGAAGCAGGGTCGTCAGAGCTGTGAGGCCGATGCTGACCGCGTTGCCGAACTGTCCGAGCAGGTAATCCTTCAGATGCGAGTTGATGGTTTCGGTCACGCCCCGAAGGTCGACCTTGAAGCCGAAGACCTCGACCGGGGAGCCCTGCAGACTGTTGATGCGATCCTGAGCAGCAGCGGCCAGGCCCGGGGCCTGAACCTGGAGCTGAGCGACCTCGCTCACGCCTAGCGGCACCACGAGCAAGATCAGGCCGGCCAGCACAAGGATGATGACCACGAACATCACCCCGATTGCCGCTGGTCGCGGTAGCCCTATTTCAACCAGGCGAACGATGCCGGGCTGAATCAGGAATGCGATGGCCGCCCCAAGCACGAAGGCGCCAAGGAAATCGCGCAGAAGATAGAGGACCACAATCGCAACCACCAGCGCCGCAAAGCCGAATGCGATTTGGAGATAGCGGCGCCTGCGCTGAGGATCGAGGGACCAAGCCGATACGCCGACCCCGCTTAATGGAGTCGGTTCGTCGGGCTCGCTTGCGGGAGCGCTGTCTCTTGCGCGGCTCGTACTACGCACGTTACGCAATCAGCGCAGTATGACGATGAAGGTCGCCATCAGAGTCGCTTTACAGGTGCGTTAAGTAGTCTGGCCGGTGCCGCCCGCAGCGGCTGCCTTAACCTGCGCCTCTTCGTAAGC
>DASPYG010000156.1:0-25257 GCA_035636885.1 Candidatus Nitrosopolaris sp. | reverse complement strand
AGGTAGACCAGGAACAGGTTTTGGCCCTGGACGTAGATCACCGGCTTGCCGGCGTAGTCGAAGCCGGCCACCGAGCTCTGCACCGAGGGATAGCTGAAGTAGTCGACGCTCGCGCCGGTACTGAGATTGAGGCGAAGTATCGTGTTGCCGACGCCCTGGGGCACCGATGAGGTCGCGGTGCCGTACGCGTAACCACCGCGCACCGCCTGCCAGAAGCCGTTGCTCGCGACCTGGGTCACCGCGCCGGCGAACGTCAACAGCCATAGGCCGCCCGTCTGCCCGGTGACGGCGTAGACCCCGTTCGCCTCGACATCGAGGATCTGCCAGAACTTTCCCTCGCCCAGCTCGAGCTGGGTCCCGTTGGTGATGTTCTGGACGTAGATCCCATCCGGCTGTCCGGGGTACGCGTAACGCGTGCCGTCGGGCGTGACCCACGTGTAAGGCACGGGGAGCCATTTCGAGTAAGCACGGTCGTACGTCGTTCCCCACCAGCCCTGATAGCCATATCCGTACTGCGGCGGAGCCGGCGTCGGCCCGGGGCTTGGCGAAGGCGCGGTCACCGCGCTGCGCGGGTCGGCGATGAAAGTGCCGTTCGGGAAGACGATGAAACCACCGCTTCCCGGCCCGCCGGCGTAGATCGGCAGCCTGCAGTTCAACGCCAAGCCCGCAGGCGAGGCGCCGGACGCCGGATTGCTGAAGGCGGGAAAGCCTGCGGAGGCAGTGCCGGGATATGGGTTCTGGTTGTCGGACGCCGGCGCGGGAAACGGATTCTGCGAGGCGGCAGGAGTGGGTGGATAAGTACTGTCCGTGGGCGACGGCTGCGGGGAGCTGGCGTCATGGCTGGGAAAGACCGGTGATGGTGACGGGCTGACAAGGGTCTGCGCCACGGTCAGGCAGTGGGTGGACGAAAGTTTCACGCGCAGCGCCTTGGCCGGCCCGCATCCCAACGGCGTCGTGGCCAGCAGCACCACCCCGATCACGGCCACGGTCACGACCGTGACTGTCACCACCGCCGCGATGGTCCTGAACCGTGAATCGACGATCAAGCGGCCCATTGATGACCCCCGTGCTGCGCCATGCTAGAGAAAGGGCCGCGACCTGGGATTGGTTACGGCGACCTGCTTTCTATTTGAGCGACGAGGGCCTGGAACGCCGGGTCAAAGTGGTTGAGCCCCACCGCCATGCGGGCGGCGGACAGCGCTTCGTCACGCCGCCCGAGCTCGAGGTCCACCAGGGCCAGGTTCATGTACACGAATGGGTTGTAGGTGCCCAACCGGATCGCATCCAGGTAGGCGTCACGGGCGGCGCTCGAGCCGTGGGCCTCGTACGCGAGGTTGGCCGCCTCGACGGCGTACACGCTCTCCTGGGGGGCGAAACTCCGCGCCAGGTCAGCGTCGACGCGGGCGTCGGCCGGCCGGCCGAGCGAGTTGGCGTCGATGGCCGCGCGCAGCTCGGCTTCCGCGAGGTATGGGTAGACGACCCCCGGCAGGGCCAGGGTCACGAGGGCGACGAACAGCACCGCCGAGGCGGCCAGCCGGGGGGCTCGCCACCGGACGACCAGGATATGCGAGGGCGTGGCGGCGCCGAACAGGACGCATGCCGCGGCGACCAGGATCCAGAACGGCAACGCCGCAGCCAGGGCGGTGAAATTGAGCTGGATCGTGACCTGGTACGCGACGAATGCGGCGAACACCCCCACTGCTCCAGGACGGCTTCGACCGGACCAGAAGGCGCGGCCGAATGCGACCAGGATCCAGAGGTATGCCGCCAGGCCGATGAGGCCCTGGGTCGCGGCCACCTGGAGCGTCTCCGCATGCGCCTTGTCGATCTGCTGGTGGAAACCGACGTTGGTCACGCCCCAGTCGCCGGATTCGAACTGGGGGTAGACCAGCCCGAAGTTGTCCGGCCCGTAGCCCGTCAGCGGCCGGCTCTTGATGAGGTTGACGCTGTCGGCCCAAATGTGCAGTCGCGACGAGCCCCACTCGCTGAAGTTGAAGACAGTCAGCCCGCGTTGCAGGAGCTGTTTCTCGAGCTCGAACCCACCCCCCATGCCCCGGCCGGCGACGAAGGCGACCGCCAGCAGCGCGGCCGCGATCCCGCCCAGCGCCGCGGCCATGCTCGTCCACGAGGTGCTCCGGCGAGACCCTGCAAGGACGATCGCAGCGCCCAGGGCCGCACCCGCCCAGCCGCTGCGGCTGAAAGACATCAGCAGGGCGAGGCCCACGACGACGAGGACGTTGACGGCAAGGATCCGGCCGCTGGCCGACTTTGCGGTCGCGAGCTCGCCCAGACCCAGAGCGAAAGCCATGGCGAGGAAAGCGCCGAGCACGTTGGCGTTGCCCATCGTTCCAAAAGCCGCCGTGAACCCGCCAACGCGCAGCGAGTCGCGCACGACCTGCAGGATGGCGATCACCGCCACGGCATAGGCGGCGGCGAGCAGAGCTCGCAAGAGACCACGCGCGTCGTCGGGGCTCTTCAGAGTCTGCACGGACAGCCAGAAGAGACCGGCGTAGGTGAAGAGCGTCAAGAGGCCGTCGTAGCGGGAGTACGTTCCGAAAATCGCGACGTTCTGGTTCTCGGCGAGAGCTGTGGACAGGACCGCCGATGCCAGCAGTGCGACCAGGGGAAGGTCCAGCGGAGTGCGTTTGACCTCGATCTTGCCGCTGAACGCGGCCCGGGCGATGAAGAGGATGACCAGGCCGAGAAGCAAGGCCCGAGCGGCAACCAGCTTCGGTATCACGTACTCGTCGAATAAGCCGCACCCAAAGGCCAAGGGCAGCACGAACAGGCCGGCGCGAAGAAACCACCGCTCGACCGTCGCCAGCCCCCCGAGCTCGAGGGCCGCGCCCTCAGTTGATCCAGACCGGGCGCGCGGCGGCGCGATCACGCGCAGAGTCTATTGGCCGGACGAACGCCTCATGTGATCATCACGTCAGGGTGTACGGGCCGACCCCATACGCGTCGTAGCGGCCGAGTCCGCTGGTGAAGGCGCCTGGACTGCCGGCGTCGCGTGCCCAGACGGAAATACGATAGGTTCCGGCAGGTTTCCCGGCGGTATTCCAGGTGAATGTCGCGCCCGCCGAGTACGCCTGCGCCACCTGCCAGGTGCTGGAGCCGGGGGCGAGGATCCAGAACTGGTAAAGCGGCGATGAGCAGCCGGACGCGCCGGCGGTGATGGTCACCGAAGCACCCGCCTTCGCAGACGATGGCGGCGATGTGGTGAAGCTCACGGACAAGCACGGGGAGTACAGCCTGTAAGCAGTACCTGGAACGAAGGTGTCGTAGCAGCCCAACGTGCCGCATGAGCTCCCAGCGCTGCTGGCGTCGCGGGCCCAGACCGACAGCCGGTAGGTGCCGCTCGGTTTGGCGGTGGTGTTCCACCTGAATGTGGCGGCGGTTGAGTAGGCCTGGACCACTGTCCAGGTGCTCGACCCTGGAGCCTGGACCCAGAACTGGTAGAGCGGGCTCGAGCAGCTGGAGGCCGCTGCGGAGAAGGTGACCAGACTACCTGTCTTCGCAGGCGAGGCCGGAGAAGACGCCATGCTCATCGATGCGCAAAACGAGTACAACGTGTACGCACTTCCGCCGGCGAAAGCGTCGTAACAGCCCATGCTCCCGCATGACGTGCCGGCGCTGGCCGAGTCGCGAGCCCAGACAGAGACGCGGTATGTACCGGCGGCCTTGCCCGTCGTGTTCCAGACCACGGTGGCGCTGTTCGCGTAGGCCCGCAACACAGCCCAGCCGCTCGACCCCGGAGCCTGGATCCAGAACTCGTAGAGGGGGTTCGGGCAGCCCGAGGCGGTGGCGGTGAACGTCACGGCGGTCCCCCTCGTCGCCTTCACGAGCGGCGCGGCGGCCGCCGTCACCGACGCACAGGGGACAGCGGTCAGCGTGTACGCGAAGCCCGGGACGAAGGCATCGTTGCAGCCCAAGGGGCCGCAGGAGGTCCCCGGGCTGCGCGCGTCGCGGACCCAGACCGAGAAGCGATAACCGCCCGCTGCCTTGCCGGCGGTGTTCCAGTCGAATGTCGCGCTCGTCGAGTAAGCCCGGGCGATCTGCCACGAGCCGGCACCAGGGGCGAGGACCCAGAACTGGTAGACGGGGCTGGGGCAGCCGGTCGACGTCGCTATGAAATGGACCTGGGTGCCGATCGGTTGTGGAGACTTCGGATTCACCGTCACTGCCGCCCCGCGGCATGCGGCGAAGTGCGTCTGCAGGGCAGCCCACAGCTCAGGCGCGCCTCCGCCGTAGTTCAGGTTCCAGATTCCGACCCCGCGAAGGCCGTCCGCATTGACGAGGTCGTACTTCTTGCCCAGGGACACTGCGTCGTCCCAATAAAGCTCGCGGATGCAGTTGAGCCTCGTGTTGTACCACGTGTCCCACCTCTCCATCCCCGCGGAGCTGGCGTCGCGATGGGCGGCGTAGCTCCCGGCCTTCACCTCGAAATACGCAGCCTCGCCCGATGCGTCGAGATACGAATCCGCGACGACGCTCGTGGTCGGATACTGGCTGGGGCTGGTCGCGTTGCCCACGCACGCTTTGCGCCCGTAATACGGCACGCCCAGGATGACCTTGCCTCTCGGCGCGACCGCGACGTACTGAGACATGATGCTCGTGTCGTTGTAGCGATACCCGGTGAGGGGCGCGGTCGGCCCGAGGCAGAAGCGGCTGCAGTAAACAGGCGCGCTCGAGTAGTTCGAGTACTCCATGTCATACGCCATCACGAACAACGAGTCGGCGTAAGTTGCGATGCCGCCGATGTCGAAGAAGCCGTAAGGATCGCCGGCCGACCCCGAGTAGGTGTCGACGGATATATAAGAGGACGAGCCCAGGGTTGCCCTCATCTTCTGGGTGAAGGTGGTCATGGCGTGCTGGGCCCAGTAGGGATCGCCACCGCCGCAGCTTCCGTCGAGACCCTCGTAGTCGATGTTGACGCCGTCGACACCCTTCGCCCTCACCTCGGCGGCCGTCTGCGCGACGGTCGCATCCATGTGGGCGAGGCCCGCACACATGTTGGGCGTGTTGGCGCTGAAGTCCTGCAGGATGATCGTCAGCACGACCCTGGCGCCATGCTGGTGCGCGGTCGACCTGAGCGTCGTCAACGCGCTCGAGTTCCAAACGTTCCAGCCGCTGTCGCCGACGAAATGTCCGGCGGTGTCGACGTGAACACCGAAGAACGCGACCGTCGACAGCACGTCGAAGTTCCAGCTCGGGTATCCGATCGTCGGGTCGGACAGGCTGCTCGCGAGCGCGAAGCCGAAAACCTCGCGCGACGGTTTCCCGGTCACCGAATATGCAATCGCGGTGGGAGCCGCATCGGCAACGCCGGCCGGAGCCACCGCCGCCACCCCCGTACCCGGGCGAGCGTGATCTGTGGGCGAGGCAAAGCCAGCCTGCGCCGGTGCGGCGCTGGCTGCGGTCATGATGGCGCTCAAGGCTAGAGCGACGGCGAAGTGGCGGATTCGCTGCCGTGACATTTGCTAGGAAGACGCAGCCGACACTGTAGGGATGCGTTCCGTACCTCGTCAAGCTGGAAGGAAGATGCGTCCAGGCGTGTATCTCAGGCTTAGTCGCTATCCTGTCGGGTCATAACTACTGCAAGCGCGCCGAGCGAGGTCGCCGTGAACCGATCGCTTAGAGGCTTTTGGTCGAAGGCGCGCTCCATTGGCCGAGGGCGCCTCGTCGCATCGATCATCGGCGTCGCCATCGGTGCGGTCGTGATCTGGGTCAGCCATCCGGCTGCCATCTGGGGATCGCTGCAAGAGGTCGATGCGTGGCCGCTGGTCGCGGCCCTCGCGCTCAACGTCCCGATCGTGCTGCTCCGGGCGTTCCGGGCGCAGGTCATCGTGCGGTTCCTCGGCTACAGGGTCTCGTTCTTCTCGATGATCCCCGTCCAGCTCATCGGCCAGACCTCGAGCACCATCACGCCCGCGGCCAGCGGCGACTACGTGCGCGCCTACCTGTGGCGCCGCGGACAGGAGGTACCGCTCCGCGTTGGTGCGGCGGTGGTGACCTTCGAGCGGCTGTACAGCCTCTTCCTGCTCGTCGCGGTGGCGCTGGTCCTGATCACGCTGCCGCGTCATGGTTTCGTAGGCTGGGTCGCGGTCGGTCTGCTTCTCGTCGCAGCATGCCTGGCGCCGGTTCTTCTCGAGCTGGCCACCCCGCCCGCGCTCGAACGCAGGATTCTCGGCCGCGTCACCGGCGGCCGGCTGCTGGGCCCCATCAAAGGCGGAGCGTTCGACATGGTGGACAACTTCCGCAGATTGCTGCGCTCGCCGGTGTTGCTCGGCGAGACGGCCGCCATCACACTCGTCGTTTTCATTCTCAGCGGCTTCCAGCTCGCGCTCCTTCTCGCGGGCCTCGGCGATTCCATCCGCATCACGCAGGCGGTCGCTGTGTTTGCGACCTCGCAGGTGGCCGGGATCCTGTCGACCCTGCCCTTCGGCATCGGCGCCGCCGACGCGATCCTGGTTACGGTGCTCGCCGGTTATGGCATTGCTGTCGGCGACTCGGCGACCGCTGCCGTCCTGCTCCGAGCCGTCTCGACTCTGCCCCAGGCCCTCGCCGGGCTCGTGGCCTATTTGAGGCTCGACCGAGGCAGCCTGCTCGCGCCTGGCGTCGTCTCCACCGACCAGGAGGACCGCTAGTGGCGGAGGCAAAAGGCCGGACCAACGTCCGGGTCGCCGTCACCGGCGGCGCGGGCTTCATCGGCACGCACACGGTCGAGCTGCTGGTGGCCGCGAAAGCGAAAGTCCTCGTGATCGACGACCACAGCCACCCATGCGGCGAGCCGCTGCCGCCCGAGGTCGAGGTAGTGTCGGCCGACTGCGGTTCCGACGCGGCCGCCAAGGCGCTGGCCGCGTTCAAGCCTGACGTCGTTCTCCACCTTGCCTCCAAGGGCGGCGTGCAGAAGGCCGCGCGCGACCCTGGCGACCACGTGAAGATGAGCCTCGCCAGCACGGTCGGGCTGTTCGACGCCGCCATCAAGGCAGGCGCGGCGCGAATCATCACCGCATCGTCGGGCGGAACGATCTATGGCGAGGGCGCGCGGCTGCCCGCTCGCGAGATCTACAAGCCGGCTCCACTATCGGCGTATGGCGCGGCGAAACGATCGGAGGAGGTCTACATGGCCGCCCTCGGCCTGCGTCACGGGATCTCCACCGTCGCGCTGCGATACGGAAATGTGTACGGGCCGCGGCAGGACGGCACGGGTGAGGCCGGCGTGGTCGCCATCACGTGCTACCGGCTGCTCGCGCGCGCGGCGCCGCGCGTTTTTGGCGACGGCGGGCAGACGCGCGATTTCGTTTTCGTGAAAGACGTCGCCGCCGCCAATGTGGCCGCGGTGATGGGCCGGGTCACGCGGGAGGTGAACGTCGGCACCGGGCGCGAGACCAGCGTCAACACCATCGTGAAGCGGCTGCTGGCCGAATCGGGCCGCCGCAGCGCGACGGAGTTCCTGCCGGCGAGAGAGTTCGAGGTGCGGCGCGTGTGCCTCAACCCCGCGCGCGCGAATCGCTTTTTGAAATGGAAGGCGAAGGTTTCGATCAACGCCGGGCTCAAAGAAACCTGGGCATGGTTCCGCAAGCGTCATTCGGCGCAGAGTGCCGCCACGCTAGGATTGCCTTGATGCGCGTGGTCGTCCTCGGCGCTGACGGCTATCTCGGATGGCCGACGGCGCTGCATCTTTCAGCCCGTGGCCATGAAGTGGTCGCCGCCGACAGCCTCATCCGCCGCCGGTGGGACGTGCTCTGCGGAACCGAGAGCCTCGTTCCGATCGCGAGCATGAAGCGCCGCGTCGCGCGATGGAAAGAGGTCAGCGGCAAGCAGATCGTGTGGGAGAAGCTGGACCTGACCTCGCTGCCCGACGCTACTGCTCTCATCGCCCAGTACCAGCCCGACGCGGTGGTTCATTTCGCCGAGCAGCGCTCGGCCCCTTACTCGATGATCTCGGGCCCCCACGCGGTGGAGACGCAGGTCAACAACGTGGTCGGAACGCTCAACCTGCTGTTCGCCCTGCGCGAGTCAGCCCCCGACTGTCACCTCGTGAAGCTCGGGACTATGGGCGAGTACGGGACGCCCAACATCGACATCGAAGAGGGCTTCATCGACATCGAGCACAACGGCCGCAAGGACCGGCTGCCATATCCGAAGCAGCCCGGCTCGTTCTATCACCTGTCAAAGGTTCACGACAGCCACAACATCATGTTCACGTGCCGCGCATGGGGCCTGCGGGCGACCGACCTCAACCAGGGCGTCGTCTACGGCTCGGGCACAGACGAGACGGACATGCATTCCGAGCTGCGCACACGCTTCGACTATGACGATATCTGGGGCACCGTCCTCAACCGCTTCTGCGCGCAGGCCGCGGTCGGACACCCGCTCACGGTGTACGGGAAGGGCGGTCAGACGCGTGGCCTGCTCGACATCCGCGACACCGTTCGCTGCGTCGAGCTCGCAGCGCTCAACCCACCAGACCGCGGCGAGTTTCGAGTGTTCAACCAGTTCACGGAACAGTTCAGCGTCGCGCAGCTCGCCGACAGGGTCCAGGCCGCCCGCCGCGCGCACGGCCTCGAGACGAGCATCGACCACCTGCCCAACCCCCGCACGGAGATGGAGGCGCATTACTACAACGCCAAGCACCAGCGCCTGCTCGACCTGGGCCTCGTGCCGCACAGCCTCCAGGATTCGCTGATCGATCGCATGATCGGCCTGGTCGAGCGCTACAAAAAGCGGATCAAGCCAGAGCTGTTCGCGCCGCGAGTCGATTGGCGTTTCGGCGGGCGCGGCAAGGTCGCGGCGCCGTCGAAGCGCAGTCTTCGAGTGGCGACGGCACCGTCAATCGCGTCGCGAGGCTGAGCCTCGAAAGCGGATCTCGACCAGCTCCTTCATCGCGCGCAGGATCGGTATCAACCGGCCACCCGAACGGCGCCCCATCCGCCGCGGATGATGAGGGACGCCGACCTGGACGTAGCGGCCGCCGTGCTCCTGCACCTTCCAGTACAGCTCGGCGTTGATGAGCGCGCTGCGCGAATGCAGGTCGAAGCGCCGAAGCATGTCGGTGCGAATGATCTTGAGCGCGCAGTTAACGTCCTTGACCGGGATGCGCAGGGTGATGAGCACGAGCTGGTTGAACACCCCGCTGATGACGGACCTGAAGGCCGGGTCTTCGCGCGTGAGCCGCCAGCCGCCGACGAGGTCGGCATCCTTCAAGTGCGGAACGAGCAGCTCGAGGTCGGCGACCTCGAGCTGGCCGTCCGAGTCGGTGAACGCGGTGTAATCCAGGTCCGCCGCGCGCAGGCCGTCTCCAACAGCAGCGCCGTAACCGGACATGCGCTCGTGGCGAACCACCTTCAGCTCCATGCCGAGGTCGCGCGCCAGTGATTCGGCGAGCGCGCCGGTGCCATCAGTGGACCCATCGTCGACGATGATCACGTTGAAGCGCTCCGCGATGCGCGGCAGCACATCGTTGACGTGAGGGAGAAGCCAGCGAAGGTTCTCGCTTTCGTTGTGCGCCGGCATGACCAGGCTGAGCCCACTCAAGCGGACGTCGGAAGTTGACAAGCAGCGCACATCGTAAGGAAGCGCCGGTCCGAGTGCGGGCCGCGCCCGTTGCTGCCGGCGCCCTCACTGTCATCGCGGCCGCGGCGTATTCGGCGATATCGATCTACCGGCACGAGCGGTTCGGCAGCAGCCTCGACCTGGCCATCCAGGACCAGACCATCTGGGGCTACAGCCGCTTGACGATCATCCCGAACACGGTTCTCGAGATCCGCAACCTTCTGGGCGACCACTTCCACCCCTTGTTGATGCTGCTGGCGCCGCTTTTCTGGACCTGGAGCTCGCCCGAGATGTTGCTGATCGCCCAGGGCGTCCTGCTCGCGGCGGCGGGCATACCGATCTACATGTGGGGGGCGAATCGCCTCGGGGAGCTCGAAGGTCTTGCTTTCCAGGGCTCGTACCTCGTCTTCTGGGGAATCCTCGCGGGCGTCCTGTTCGACTTTCACAACGTCGTAATCGCCGTGCCAGTCATCTCCGCTGCCCTATACGCGGCTCTCGAGCGGCACACCCGGTTGCTGTGGGCGATGGTCGCCCTGGCGATGCTCACGCGCGAAGACATCGCACTGACGCTCATCGCCCTCGGGTTCTACATAGTGGTGGTGCAGCACAGGTACATCCTGGGCGCCGCGATCATGGGCTTGAACGCGATCTGGTTCGTGCTCGTCCTCGAGGTGGTCATCCCCGCGATTCGTGGTGGTCCGTATCTCCACTGGACGTACACGGACCTCGGCACAGGACCCACGAGCGCCGCGCTTTTCGTCATCACCCATCCTTTGCAGAGCCTCGAGCTCCTGTTCGTGCCTCTGGCGAAGACCCGGATCTGGGTCGGCATGTTGGCGAGCTGGCTGTTCCTGCCAATCCTCTCCCCGATTTCGCTCATCGCGATCCCCTACCTCGCCGAGAGATTCTGGTCTGCATC
Organism: Candidatus Nitrosopolaris sp.; assembly: GCA_035636885.1. GTDB lineage: Bacteria > Chloroflexota > Dormibacteria > Dormibacterales > Dormibacteraceae > UBA10449. Next base: position 14,780 of record DASPYG010000156.1, on the reverse strand, counting down.
GCCCACCTTCTGGTCGTTTCATTTCGAGTACTCGATGGTGCCGGCCCCCATCCTTGCGTTTGCGGCGATCGACACCGTCGCGCGGGTCAAGCGCATGTTGGGCGGGCAGCTCGCCAGGCGGGCGGTGGCGGTGGCATCGACCGGCGTCGTCGTCGCCGGGGCGCTGCTCAGCTTCCTTATCAACCCGCTCGACGAGCTGGCCACGTACGTTTCGGCATCGACCGCGGCCGACATCCAGGCGTGCCTCGACGTCATCCCGGCCGACGCAAGCGTCGCGGCGACCCAGGGGCTGCTCGCCCACCTCTCGCACCGCCAGGCCATCTATCAGATCCCCGACGGCCACGACACCGCGGCGGACTACATCGCCATCGACCTGGCTTCCGACGGCAACAACGAGCAACAGCTGCGCGACCTGGTGCGAAGCGTGCTGGGGAACGGCTACGGCATCGCCTGCAGCCGGGAGCTCACGCTGGTGCTGGCCAGGAGCGGCGCGACCGACCAGGCGCTGCCGCCGCAGATGGTGCGCTGGCTGAACGGAGAGTGCGAGGGGCGCGCCTGCATGCCTGCATAGCAGTCCGGATCGGGGGCCACGGCGCTAATGTGGGAGCCCCACATGACCCGGGACCGCGTCTACGTTCATCCCTCCGCCTTCGTCGCCGAGGATGCCGCGATCGGGCCTGGCACCAAGGTCTGGCATCTGGCGCAGGTTCGCGAAGGCGCTCGTATCGGCGCGGGGTGCATCCTGGGCAAGGGCGCCTACGTCGGCGAAGGGGTGACCATCGGGAACCGGGTCAAAATCCAGAACGGGGCCTTCGTCTACCCCGGCGCCACCGTCGAGGACGGCGTCTTCATCGGGCCTCATGTCGTTTTCACCAACGACCGCCACCCCCGCGCGGTCAACGCCGACGGCTCAGTCAAGTCAGAGGACGACTGGCAGCTGGGTGAGATCCTCGTCAGGGAGGGCGCGTCGCTCGGCGCCGGGTCGGTCCTCATCGCCGGCATCACCGTCGGCCGGTGGGCGCTCGTGGCGGCCGGCGCGGTCGTGGTGCGCAGCGTCCCCGATCACGGCCTGGTGGCCGGCAACCCCGCACGCCTCATTGGCAGCGTATGCGGATGCGCGCGGCGTCTGCGCGAGGAACAAGAGGGCAAGCTGGTGTGCGACCAGTGCGGCCGCAGATACCGGTGCGATGCCGATGGATCGGTGGAGCCGGCATGACGGAACGGCGACCGGTTGCGAGCGAGCCTCGCATCGCCCTGGCGCAGCCGATGATCGGCGACGACGAGAAGCGCGCCGTGCTGGCGGTGCTCGAGAGCGGCCAGCTCGCCCAGGGCCCGGTCGTGGCCGCGTTCGAGGAGGCGTTCGCGCGTTGGGTCGGCGTCGAGCACGCGGTCGCCGTGTCGTCGGGCACCGCCGGCCTCCACCTCGCGCTTCTCGCGCATGGGATCGGCGCGGGCGACGAGGTCATCACGACACCGTTCACCTTCATCGCCTCGGCGAATGCGGTGCTGTTCACCGGGGCGACGCCGGTGTTCGCCGACGTCGAGCCGCGCACGTTCTGCATCGACCCCGCACTCGTCGAGGCCGCGATCACCCCGCGCACACGCGCCATCCTTCCCGTCCATCTATATGGACATCCGGCGGCGATGACCGAGCTGGCCGCAATCGCACGCCGCCACGGCGTGCTCCTGATCGAAGACGCGTGCCAGGCCCATGGAGCCACGGTGGGCGGCCGCAAGGTCGGCGCGCTTGGCCACACGGCCGTCTTCTCCCTGTATCCGACCAAGAACATGACCTCGGCCGAGGGCGGTTTTGTGACCACGGACGACCAGGCCATCGCCGCCGCGGTCCGGTCGCTGCGGCAGCACGGCGAGAGCGAGCGTTATCACCACGAGATCCTCGGCTACAACTACCGGATGACCGACATCGCGGCGGCCATCGGGCTGGCGCAGCTCGCTCGCGTCGACGGCTTCAACGCCGCCCGCCGGCGGCACGCCGGCATGCTCAGCACCGGTCTCGCCGGCTCGAAGGGGTTGACGACGCCCGAAGAGCTGAGCGGGTACGGCCACGTGTACCACCAGTACACGGTGCGCGTGGCGGACGGACGCGACGCCATGCGATCGCGACTGGCGGCCTGCGGCATCGCCACAGGCGTTTACTATCCCGTGCCCGTCCACCGCCAGCCGGTTTACGGCCAACGCGGTTACGACCGCCAGTCGTTTCCGGTCGCCGAGCGCATGGCGCGCGAGGTGCTGAGCCTCCCGGTCCACCCCGCGCTAACGGGGCCGGACCTCGAGCGCATCGTTCGCGCCGTGCGCGAGGTGACCGAAGGATGATCCGCGTGGGGATCGTCGGCCTCGGCGTGATGGGGCGCAGCCACGCCCGCATCCTCGATGACGTCGACCAGGCCGACCTCGTGGCCGTGTGCGACCCGACGGACGAAGCCATGGCCTGGGCCGGGAAGCGGCGGCTGGTCGGCTATCGGTCCTACCGCGAGCTGTTCGACCGGGGCCGCCTCGACGCGGTCATCGTCGCGGTGCCGACCCGGCATCACCTCGAGGTCGGCCTCGCCGCCATCGAGCACGGCTTGCATGTGCTCATGGAAAAGCCGATCGCGACCGACCTGGACGAGGCACAACAGCTCGTGGCCGCATCGAGGAGACAGGGCACGGTGCTCGCCATCGGCCACGTCGAGCGTTTCAACCCGGCGGTCCGCGAGCTCAAAAAGCGCCTCGATGCCGGCGAGGTGGGCCGCATCTTCCAGGTCCATTCCCGGCGCCAGGGCCCGTTCCCTTCGCGCATCCGCGACGTCGGCGCGGTCATCGATCTCGCCACGCACGACCTGGACGTGATGCGGTACCTGCTCGGCGTCGAGGTCGTGCGCCTGTACGCTGAGACCGAGCGGCGCATCCATACCGAGCACGAGGACATGCTCAACGCCCTGCTGAGATTCGACAACGGCGCGGTCGGCGTGATGCAGGTGAACTGGCTGACGCCGACCAAGATTCGCGAGCTCTCAGTGCTCGGCGAGCGGGGCATGCTGCACCTCAACTACCTGACGCAGGACCTCACGTTCTACGAGAACAGCATCGCCACCGGCGCCGAACCTCCGCTGTCGCTGCTGACCGGCGTCAGCGAAGGCACGCTGCTGCGCCATGTCGTGGACCGTGCGGAGCCGCTGCGATTGGAGCTCGAATCGTTTCTCGCCTCGGTCGCGAGCGGGACCCCGCCCGAGGTGGGCAGCGAGGACGGCTTGAAAGCGCTGGCGCTCGCGCTGGACCTCGTGCGTTCGGCGAACGAAGGCCGCGTGCTCGACCTCGCGCGCCAGGCCTCTCCGTGAGCCGCGTTTATCGCGTCGCCGTGGTGGGCCTGGGCAAGATCGGCCTGCCACTCGCCGCGCAGCTCGCGAGCAAGGGCCACACCGTGATCGGCGCCGACGTCAACCCGGAGGTGGTGGCTTCAATCGATGCCGGCAGGAGTCATATCGAAGGCGAGCCCGGCCTGGCCGAGGCCGTCAGCTCCGCGGCCGCCGCCGGCCGGCTGCTCGCCACCACCGACACCACCGACGCCACGCGCCGCTCTGAGGTCGCGATCGTGATCGTGCCCCTTGTCGTGGGCGCGGACAAAAAGCCCGATTACCGAAACCTGGACGCCGCGCTGAGCGCGGTGGGGAAAGGACTGGGCGGCGATTCCCTCGTGATCGTGGAGACGACACTGCCCATGGGCGCGACGCGAAACCACGTAGCCCCCATCCTCGAGCGCGAATCGGGCCTCACGTGCGGCAAAGATTTCTATCTCGCATTCAGCCCCGAGCGCGTGTACGCGGGCCGCGCGCTGCAAGACCTGGCTCGCTATCCGAAGATCGTCGGCGGCGTCGACGCGGAGAGCACGCGTCTCGCCCTCGACTTCTACCGCGCGTCACTCAACGCCGACGTTCGCGCGGTGGCCAACTCCGAGACTGCCGAGTTCGCCAAGCTCGCCGAAACCACGTATCGCGACGTCAACATCGCGCTGGCGAACCAGCTCGCCCTGTACGGAGGAGCGCGGGGCGCGGACCTCAAAGAGGCGTTCGAGGCGGCCAACAGCCAGCCCTTCTCGCACCTCCACCGACCTGGCATCGGCGTCGGCGGGCACTGCATCCCCGTGTACCCGCATTTCCTGCTGAGCGACAGCAGCGATGGCGAGCTCGACCTCGTTCGCATCGCGCGCGACGTGAACGACGGGATGGCGGCGAGGAGCGTGCGCTGGCTGGAAGAGGCGATGGGCGGCCTGGCCGGCAAGCGCGTCCTGGTGCTTGGGCTTTCCTATCGAGAAGACGTCAAGGAGCTGTCATTCTCGACGGCGCTCGCCGTCATCGAGCTCCTGCGCGACGCCGGCGCCATCGTGCTGGCACACGACCCGCACTTCTCGGCGTCAGAGCTGGCCGCGCTGGAGGTCGAGGTGGTGGACCTCAAAAGCCAGATTGCGGTCGATGCCGTCGTCGTGCAGGCCTATCACCGCGAATATCGGGACCTCGACTGGGGGCGGCTGGCCGGGCTCCGCGTTGTCCTCGACGGTCGGGGCGCGCTCGATGCCGCTCCGCTGCGAGCGCGAGGGATCGAGGTGATCAGCGTGGGTCAGCCGCCGGGCCGGTAGCCCTGCTCGGCGGCATCTGGTCCGCGGAGTGCTCGCCGCCAAACCAGCGGAAGAACACGGCGAGGCCGGCGACCGTAAAGGTCGCCTTGCCCAGCACCATCAGCACGGCACCCGCCAGCGTCTGGTCGATGACCGGCGTCAGCGACGGGACGAGCCTGGGCACGTGCACGTAGAAGTCGTAGAAAGGCTCGCGCGAGAAGAGAAGGACCAGCGCAATCGCGTCCTGTGGCAGTGTCGCGACCAGCATGTACAGCAGCATGATCGGCGGAGCCAGCTTCCATCGCGCGTGAGCGGACGTCGCCTGCAGGACAGGCCAATAGAGCACCAGCCCCGCGCCGATGAAGGTGAGGTGCTCGACGATATGCAGCGATTCAGAGCGCAGCGTGGCGTCATATAGGGCGGGTAGGTGCCATGCGATCATCACCGCCGCAGCGACGACCTGCGCGGCGATCGGCTCGGTGATCGCCCTGATGAACGGGAAGCGCACCAGCACCCCGACCATGTCCCGCGAGAGGCCGAGCAGGATCAGGGGCGGCGCGACGAAGCCGAGCAGGACGTGCTGCAGCATGTGGACGCTGTCGAGGTAGTGGTCGCTGATGGTGTCGATGGGTGTCTCGAGGGCGACCCACAGCGTGATCAGCCCGAGCCCGAAGTAGATGGTGTGCTTCGACTGCGCGTCGTCCACCCGGCGGGCCAGCCAGGCGTGCCCGAGGAAAAGGGCGGCCAGCCCGGCATAGACGCTGGGGTCGAACGGCCAGCTCACGGCATGAGCCTACCCAGACGTCACTGGTTGGGCCAGGATCCACAGGCTGGTCATCGTGTACATGACCATCAGCACGAGCATCGGATACTGGCTGAGCAGCGCGTTCTGCGCGGTGCGAAACCGTTCCCCTGCCCGCAGGTGTGACAGGTAGACCGCGATCACGTGGCCAACAACGATGAGGACGATCTGCGCGAACCAGACGGTCGAAGCCTGCGCGAGGGCGAAGCTGGGCTTGTAGCCCGCGACGGCCGGCAGCAGGTGCCACCCCTTGGCGAGTGGGTCGTCGAGCAGCGGGATCAGGGCCTGTGCCGTTACCACCACGTAGTAATAGTTATGGGCGGCGTTGTAAACGAGCGCGATCGGCACTAGAGTCAGCGCGAAGCCCGAGACCGTCGACATCAGGTCGACCCTGCGCTTTCCAAAGTAGATGACCATCTCCATGAACGCGGTGAAGATGAGGAGGAAAGCCCCCGTCAGCAGCGTCATGCTCACGGTCTTCAGGACGAAGAAGCCAAATGCGCCCTGCGGCTGCCAGTACGGCTCGGTGGCGACCGTGAAGTCGGCCCAGGATCGCGTCCCTTCGATGCCATCGAAGGCGAGCGTGCTCAGCATCAGGATCACGAACACGACGCGGCTCCACTCGCTCGGCGCCGGCTTGAGCAAGCCCACGCCCCATGGGCGCACGTAGACGGCTGTGATCCGCCCGCTTTCGTCCCGCTCGGCCTCTACCGGACCGAAGCGGCCGACGATGTCGAACAGGACGGTGAACCCTTCGCAGCGCTGGAGCCATTCGTCTCGCCCAAACAGGATCATGCCGGCGAGCGTGATCGCCGAATATGCCAGGGCGACGGTCGCGGCGGTCGCAGGCCTGTTGGCCATGCCGGTGGTCAGCTCCAGGCACGCGAACGAGTAGTAGGCGAGGATGGCGGGCCAGATTCCCAGGCGTCGAGGCAGCGTGAACCTCCCCACCCGGCTTCGCTTCGCGAAGCCGACCTCGCCACGAGGTGGCGAGGTGACACTTGCGACCGCGTCGTAGATCGCGGCGAACGGGTTGAGCAGGTACCACAGGTTGCCGACGAGCCCCGAGAGGATCACGGTGCCGGCCCAGAAGTAGATCCAGATGAGGTACTCGGCGGGGTTGAGCTCCGGTCTGCTCGACCCGAACAGGCCGGTGACGATGATTGTCGCCAGCCCGACCACGCCGATCAGGCCGCCGATGGCGCGGGGCCACGGCGAGCGCGCGATGGGGAGCAGGAATGGCAGCGCGCGGCGCGGGTACCTGACCGCCTTTTCGCCGACCTGCTCGCCCGCGAAAACGACAACGAGCACGAACGAGATGACGACCACCCCGCCCGCCGCGAACAGGTAGAGCCACAACGACGCCGGCAGGTCGTAGCGCGTGCCGAAGCCGTGCAGGAAGATGGGCGCTGCCCGCATCAATTCACCACCATGTGCCCGAGCGGATTGCTCGTCGACTCCCACTCGATCGGAAAGTCGCCCGTCTTGTCAGCGGTGAATGTCCTGGTCACGACCTGGCCGGCCTTGGTGTCGAACGGGATGTCGTAGCCATGGAGGTGGACCTCGCCATCCATGTCGCTGGTCATGTTGACGGTGACGACGTCGTTGTGGTGAGCGGTCAATGTGCCCGGCGACATCGAGCTGCCCTTGGTGACGGTCACGTTGATGGTCACTCTGGCGCCGCCCTGGGTCTGGTTGGCGAAGATCAGATAGGCGCCGACGGCGACGAAGACCACGACCACCACGGCCACGATGGGTAGGCGATAACGATTCATCAATTGCTCCTTGCTCGTATTGACGCGCGCGCGAGCGCGCGTAGATCAGTGCGCCCTGATGAGCAAGGAAGGCGGCCCGCGCCGGGCCACGGATGTGGCCGCGACGCGGGACGTGAGCAGCGCCCGGTGGGGCGTCGAGTAAACGGGAACCGTAAGAAGCGCCGGCGCCGGCCTTGGCCGGACGGAGCGCACGATCTCGTTGATCGAGCCGACCGCGGCCTCGACGCGGGTGGCCAGCCAGCGGAGCGCGAGCGCCGCCAGCGCGGCGACGGGCAGCTGTCCGAGCGTGCCCCACAGCAGCAGCAGCGGCGCCGACGCGACCTGGGCGCCCGCAACCAGCGCTTCGCCGACCTCCTGTGCCGCGAACGCCGCGAGCTGAATCGTGAAGAGAGCGGCCAGCAGGCGGATATAAGAAGGTCGGGAGTGGCCCGGTACTTCGCGCCCGGTCAACACGCGCGCGAGCGCGACGAGCAGGAGTGCTGCCAGCAAAACGCCGGCGGCGAGCCCAAGGCTCGTCCGAGCGAGCGTCGGGAAATAAGAATGAAGGCCGGTGCTCTGGACTTGAACCGCCGCCGCCCCAAACCGAACCTGGTAGGCGAGCAGGTGGCCCGCCTGCGAGGCCAGCAGGCCCAACCCGATCACCACCAGGAAAGGACGCTTACCGCTCATGGCTACCGATCATAAGCGGGGGGCCATAAGCGACTTGTAAGCACCCCTTACCTCGCTAGCCCCGAGCGGAGCGCCACGCCGTCCAGTCGTCGCGTACCAGCCGGCCCATCCTCGTCGCGGCCTCGCGCAGCCATGCGGATTTGCGACGCTCGAGGTCGGCGAGGATGGCCTTGCCCGCACCACGCGTCCCCAGGTGGATGTTGCCTGCCTCCCAGCCCATCGACCTCAACAACCTGCCTTCATCGCGCTGTGCGGGCAGGCTCGCGAGCTCGATGCGGCTGCAGTCAGGCGACAGCCGGCGGACCAGCCAGCCCTCGCGGAGCTCCGTGAGCGGGTCGGGGCAGCGGACGCCAGAGTTGGCGAGATCGAGGTAATGAATCCGGCCGCCGGCGTGGTCCTTGTGCGCCCATTCCCACGCCGAGGGCGCCAGCGCCTTGGCCTCGTGGGCCACAGGCGAGCCGTGCCAGTCGGCGATCGCGACGAGCTTCTCGCGGCCGAGGCTGCCCAGCCCGGACCGGCGGCGCACGAAGCGCACCTTGCCGGCGCCGGGCGGCAGCCGGCGAGCCAGCACTGCCTTGAGATCGTCGGGCAGCGACCCTCGCGCTGTCGGCAGCGCCTGCATTCGCGCCCAGAACGCAACCGGATCGCGGAGCCGGCCGCTCGTCATCTTCCGCAGCCAGCGATCCCGCTCGGCCAGGACCACCGGCCGACCGCCTGAGCGCAGCGCGCCGAGGTAGCCCTGCATGATCGCAGTGCACGCCTGTTTGAGGTCGAGGTTGAGGTGGCCTTCGGCCGCGGCGAGACCGGCGCTCGTCGCCAGCCTCACGAGGTCGTATGTGAACGGCATGCGGCAGGCCTCGTCGAAGTCGTTGACGCCCCAGACCAACCTGCCTTCGACGTCTCGCCAGGTGCCGTAGTTCTCGACGTGGAGGTCGCCCACGGCGAGCACGCGGACGCCCTCCGCGAGGTCGGGTAGGGCCTGCGGCGCAAGCTCGGCCCATCTATAGAAAGTCGCGCGTAGAAAGCTGAAGGTATCCGCCGCCATGATCTCGTGCTTGTAGTCGAGTTCGTGCTGGCGCAGGCGCAAATGCCCTCTTAGCCACCGCTCGAAGCTCCGCGTAGCTTCAGTTATTTCTGGGGTCTGGGCCACCTACGTGTGCGTATTGTCGGACGACCCGATTGCTAGTGGAGAGATTCCCCTGGCGCCGCGCCCTCCCATGCCGTCGTTTCCCAGTTGTCCTGGCGTGCCTTGAGCGGCATCCAGGGCGGTAGCTCCATCAGCAGCTCATCCGCAAGTGCCGCCGCATAAGGCTCGTAACCCTTACGCAGCTTTTTCAATCGGTCGGGGAACTCCCCGTCGACAGCGACGCCGGCAGCGGTCATGACTTCGACGATGGCGGCGAGCTCCGGCGCCGAGAGGCGGTCTGGCACGTCGAACTTCGGGGCCGCGCGCAGCACCTGGCTCAGGTCACCCAGGGCGTGACGCCCCATCGCGTACACGCGCCGCGCTTGCCACGTGCGACCCGTCGCCTTGCTCGCCTGCCACAGCGCCGAGAAGTCGAGAATCGCGGTGAGCGCTGCCACCCACGACTGGTTCTCGTGCTGCGAGCGGAAGTAGCACAGGACCTGGTACGAGAGGTGGCTCTCGAGCAGCTCGGCCGTCCACTGCTCCCAAGTCGCCATCAGGGACACGAGCTCCTTCACCTCGCCGGCAGACGTGGCACGGCGCAGGAGATCGCCCGCGCTCGGAGGCGAGCCGGCCCACTCGTCGAGCATCGAAATGGTCGTCTCCCGCCGTGAGAAGCCCTGGTACAGCACGGGCAGGTAGGAGATCACCACAGCCAGGAACGCGAAGCCCATGCCGGCCTCGGCAACCGTCACCAGGCGGGCGGCGTCCGTTTTCGGCGCGAAATCGCCGATACCCAAGGTCGTGAAGGTCCAGCCGCTCACGTATAGAGCAGTGATCGGGCTGGCGAAGTCGAACCCGGTTGCCCAGAGCAAGAGAGCGAAGCCGGTGATGAGAATCGCTCCCCACAGGCCGATCAGCACGAGCAGGGAGATCGGTCCATATGTGCTCAGGTAGCTTTCGCGACGGTCTCCTACCGGCATGCGCCGGCCGATCGCCGCGACCGGTTTCCACGTGACGCGGTAAAAGACCTTCGACACGCGCAGCCGCCCCGACACTCGGCGCGGGAGCACGATGGTCTCGAAGGCGTCGCGCAGCACGACGAAGACGAGGACGAGCCCGACGAGACCGGCGAGGAGATGCATCGGTCAGATCAACCGGCGCATTTGGTTATTGATTCTCCCCATCCGCCGGGCGCCCTACGGGCGGCGGCCACTTCCCCACGAGTGGGGAAGCAGGGGACAGGCCCCCAGGCTACGTGAGGGATTCACTCCCACCCGCCTGCGCCCTGCGGGCGGCGGCGACCTCCCCAGTGCGTGGGGAGGCCAGGGCCGGGTTCCACGCGCGTAGGGCGAGGGCCAGGGAGCCCATCAGCTCGGCGCGTTCGATGAAGACTGCCGGCACGACCTCGACCCGCTCCGCCGCAGCCTGCACCGCGTGCCTGCGGATCGAATCGCGGACCGGCTGGAGCAGGAGGTCGCCGGCGCGGCTCAAGAGGCCGCCGACGATGACGCGCTCGGGGTTGATCAGGTTGCAGAGGCCGGCCACTGCCACACCGATCTCGCGGCCGGCGTCCGAGATTGCGCGTCGGCAGCGGACGTCACCTTCCACCGCGAGGTCGATGACTCGACTCAACGTGAGGGCCTCAACGCTTCCGTTGCCGGTGCCGTTGCCGACCAGCTGCAGGATGGCCGGACCGGACGCCACGGTCTCGAGACAGCCCCTGTTCCCGCAGTAACAGAGCGCCCCGCTCTCGTCGAGGGTCGTGTGGCCGATCTCGCCGGCGGTGCCCGACGCGCCATGAAGGAGCCGGCCGTCGACGACGAGGCCGGCCCCGATGCCGGTGGCGGCCTTGATGTACGCGAAGTTGGAGCAGTCGCGCCCGGCGCCCCACGTCATCTCAGCCAGCGCTCCGCAGTTGGCGTCGTTCTCGATCTCGACCGGCAAGCCGAGACGGCTTTCCATCTCCGCGGCGATGCGCAGGCCGCGCCACCCCGGCAGGATGGTCGCCGACCCCACTGTGCCGTGCGCGCGGTCGACCGGGCCCGGGATGCCAATTCCGGCACAGACGACCGCTTCGCGCTTGACGCCCGCCTGGGCCAGCACCTCGCGCACCATGCGGGCGGCCGCGTCGAGGGCGGTCTGTGCCTGGCGGTCGACGTCCAGCTCGCAGGTGCGCTCCGCGAGCACCTCGCGCGAGAGGCCGCCGAGGGCCACCTGCACGTGACTGTGCCCGAAATCGATGCCGATGACGGCTTTGGAAGAGTCCTCCAGGACGAGCTGGACGCCCGGCCGGCCGCCGCGGCCGTCATGCGCCTTGGCGTCGACCTCGAAGACGACACCTCCCTCCTTGAGCTCCGCGACCAGCGTCGAGACGGTCGTCCGGGACAGCCCGGTCGCGCGGGCGATCTCCGCCTGGCTGGTGCGCCCGTGCGTGCGCAAGACGCCCACGACGCGCTCCCGATTTCGCTCTCGCAGCCATGCGAGCGACCCGTCGCCTCTGCTCGAAGATTCCCTCCTGGCCACTCCCGGACCGAATCATGGCGGCATCCGGGGGTTTGTCAAGACCTCGAACATGGTGTGGGGCGCACATATCACTCTCTTGACAAACTCCCCGGCGTGAGCAATGCTCTGGCCGGCGGTACGTCCGCCAGGGCTGAGTAGGGACCTGTTTGCCGGCGCACTCTCGCCCCGGGACGGCCGGGAAGAAGGCGACAGGTGAGGCTTAAATAGGAGAGAGAACCATATGAGGTTCGCCAAGCTCGTCCCGACGCTCGTGCTCGTCGGGTTCGTCGTCATGGCGTGCGGGGGCAGCAACAACGGCGGCACGGCCGCCGCGAAGAAGATCGCGCTGCTGCTGCCGGAATCGAAAACGGCGCGCTACGAAAGCAAGGACCGGCCTTATTTCGTGGCCAAGCTCAAGTCGCTCGGCTTCGACACCGACGCCAACCTGATCTACAGCAACGCCAACCAGGACGCGCCGACCCAGCAGACGCAGGCTGAGGCTGCCCTGACCAACGGGGCCAGCGTGCTCGTGCTCGACCCGGTCGACGGCGCGGCTGCCGCGGCCATCGTCGCCAAGGCCAAGGCCAAGAACGTCCCGGTCATCTCTTATGACCGGCTGATCCTCGGCACGGCGGACCTCAACTACTACCTGTCGTTCGACAACGCCGCCGTCGGCGCGCTCCAGGGCACCGCGCTCCTCACCGCGCTCAACGGCAAGGCCAACGCCAAGATCGTCATGATCAACGGCGACCCGGCCGACAACAACGCCAAGCTCTTCAAGCAGGGCGCGCACAGCATCCTCGACGGCAAGGTCACCATCGCCAAGGAGTACGACACTCCATCGTGGAGCCCTGACAAGGCGCAGACCGAGATGCAGGGCGCCATCACCGCCGTCGGCAAGAACATCGACGGCGTCTACGCCGCCAACGACGGCACGGCCGGCGGCGCGATCGCCGCGATGAAGTCGGCGGGCATCACCCCGCTGCCCCCCATCACCGGTCAGGACGCTGAGCTCGCAGCCATCCAGCGCATCCTCGGGGGCGAGCAGTACATGACCGTCTACAAGGCCCTCAAGGCCGAGGCAGAGGCCGCGGCCACCCTGGCCTACGACCTCGCCACCGGCGCGGCGGTTCCCGCGTCGATGACCAACGGCAAGACCACCAACAACGGCGCGGCCGACATCAAGTCGGTTCTTTTGACCCCGGTCGCGGTCACCAAGGCCAATATCAAGGACACCGTCGTCGCGGACGGCTTCTGGACCAAGGCCGACATCTGCACCGGGACCTACGCTGCCGCTTGCACATCGGCTGGAATCTCGTAACCTACCTTTCGCGGTGATTGAAACTGGCGGGTGGCCCGGCGGCCACCCGCCTTCTGTATCTCCATCTCCTGATCGCCAGCCGATCCTGCAGCTGCGCGGTATCAGCAAGAGCTTCGGCGCGGTCCAGGCCCTTTCCAACGTCGAATTCGAGGTCTACCCCGACGAGGTCGTGGCGCTCGTCGGCGACAACGGCGCCGGCAAGTCCACCCTCGTCAAGACCATCGCGGGCATCAACCTCCCGGACTCGGGCGAGATCTTCTTCGAGAGTCACCACGTAGTCTTCCACGGCCCTCGAGAGCCGGCCGCGCTCGGCATCGCCACCGTCTACCAGGACCTCGCCCTGTGCGACAACCTCGACGTCGTCGCCAACCTCTACCTGGGACGCGAGGAGTTCGAGCGTCCGCTGCCCCTGCTCAGCGAGGAGCGCATGGAGCGTCGCGCGCGTGAGGTGCTGACGAGCCTCGAGGTCAAGATCCCGAACGTGCGCAACATCGTCGCGCAGCTGTCCGGCGGCCAGCGCCAGTCCGTCGCCGTCGCCCGCTCGGTGATGTGGAAGGCGAAGGTCGTCATCCTGGACGAGCCCACCGCGGCGCTTGGCGTGCAGCAGACCAAGCAAGTGCTCGAGCTGGTCCTTCGCCTGCGCAACCAGGGCCTCGGTGTGATCCTCATCAGCCACAACCTTGCCAACGTGTTCGAGGTGGCGGACCGCATCGCAGTGCTGCGCCTCGGCCGAAATGCCGGCACCTTCGACCGCAGCAAGATGACCGAACAGGCGGTCGTGGCTGCGATCACCGGCGCCGAGTTCGGCAAGTTCCAGCCCGAGGCATGAGCTCGGATGTAGCCGCCGCGCCCTCCGCGGTGCGGGCCGCGTTGACGACGGCGGTGCAGCGTATCCGCCAGGGGGAGGTCGGCTCTCTTCCGGTCATCGCCGGTCTCGTCCTCATCTGGGCGGTGTTCGACATCCTGAACCCCAACTTCCTGACCCCAGGCAACCTCACCAACCTGGCCGTGCAGACAGCCGACATCGGCATCGTGGCCGTGGGCATAGTCCTGGTCCTGCTGCTGGGCGAGATCGACCTGTCGGTGGGCTCCGTGTATGGGCTCGGCTCGGCGGTGATGGCGGTGCTCAACGTGAAGATGGGGATGGGCGCCGTGCCCGCCGTCATCGGCGGCATCCTGACCGGGACCCTGGTCGGCACCCTGCACGGCTTCTGGTTCACGCGCTTCCGGATCCCGTCGTTCGTCGTCACGCTGGCCGGACTGCTCGCGTGGTTCGGCCTGCAGCTGCGCGTGCTTGGCGAGACAGGAACCATCAACATCTACGACCCCAACATCGACCAGCTGGCCGGCCGGTTCTTTCCCGCGGAGTTCGGCTGGGTCCTCGCCGCCGCGGTGGTTGCCCTCCTTGCGTTCAACCTGGTCGTGCGCCGCCGTCGCCGAGCGACGGCCGGGCTGGTGCAGAACGGTCTGATCGCCGACGTCGGCGGGCTGATCGTGGTCGCCGCGGCGATCTTCGCGGCCAACGCGGTCCTGGCGGCCGACCGCGGCGTGCCGATGGCGCTCCTCATCCTCCTGGCGTTCGTCGTCGGCTTCGACCTGCTCACAACCCGCACCGGCTTCGGACGCCACATCTTCGCGGTGGGCGGCAACGCCGAGGCGGCCCGACGATCCGGTATCTCCGTCAACGGCATCCGGATCGCCGTGTTCGCCCTCTCCGGCACCCTCGCCGCGGTCGGGGGCATCATGGGCGCCTCCCGGCTCCTGGCCGTCAACTACTCCTCGGGCACCGGCGACGTGCTCCTGGACGCCATCGCCGCCGCTGTGATCGGGGGCACCAGCCTGTTCGGCGGGCGAGGGACCGTCTGGTCGGCCCTGACCGGGGCGCTGGTGATCCAGTCCATCGGCAACGGCCTGGCCCTCCTGAGCGTCACCGCCGACATCAAGTACATGATCACGGGCGCCGTGCTCCT
>DASPYG010000155.1:0-2346 GCA_035636885.1 Candidatus Nitrosopolaris sp. | reverse complement strand
GGAACCGCCACCCGCAAACGGCAGTGGCCAAAGCCGAGCGCCATGCTCTGGCTGACCGGGCTGCCACGCTCCTCGACAAGGTTCGATCCCGTGATGCCCAGATCGACGACACCGTCCCCCGTGTACTCCGGGATGTCCTCGGCCCGCACCAGGAGCAGGTCGAGGGGATAGTTCTCGCAGGGGGCAAACAGGCGCCGATCGTCCGCCTCGAACTGGTAGCCGGCCTCGCGCAGCAACGTGATCGCCGGCTCGGCAAGACGACCTTTGTTCGGGATCGCGAGGCGCAACCGACCCTCGGTGAGCCCGGGACGGCCGTTCATTTCGAGCGCGCCTTGCGCCGGTCCAGGAGCAGCCGGTAGCCGCCGGTTCCGAACCGCCGCCAGGAGTTGATGCGCGTGATGGTGGCGGTGCTGGCGCCCGTACGCTCGGCGATGTCGGCGTAGTGGACGCCCTGGTCGAGAAGCTTGGCGACCTCCCAGCGGTGTGCGAGCGTGTGAAGCTCCGGGATCGTGCAGAGGTCCCGAAAGAAGCGCTCGGTCTCTTCGGGTGACTTCAACCCGGCGATCGTCTTGAAGAGATCCGTGGTGGCAGGGGTGACCCAGCTGTCGGCTGGCGCGCCCGACTTCGCCCGAGGGCCAGCAGGTCGGCGTCGTTTTAACATGTTAATATGCTAACAGGATGACGCGTCACGGGTCGGATGGGGAGGCCTTCGGGTGCTGATCATCCCGGCGATCGACCTGCTTGGTGGGCGCGCGGTGCGGCTGGAGCAGGGTGATTTCGCCCGTGTCACCGATTTTGGTTCGGACCCGGTCGCGCTCGCGCGCAGTTTCGCGGAAGCCGGTGCGCCCTGGCTGCATCTGGTCGATCTCGACGGCGCCCGCCTCGGCCACTGGTGCCACCTCGACGTCATCGCTGACATCGTTGCCGCAGCCGGGGTTCCGCTGCAGGCGGGCGGCGGTGCTCGCGACCTGGCGCAGGTCGAGGCCGCCCTGGAGCGGGGCGTGGCCCGCGTGATCGTGGGGACCGCGACCGAGTCGCCAGCCATGGCCGCTTCCTGGGCCGCCCGTTTCGGTGAGCGCCTGGTCTTCAGTCTTGACACCCGTGATCGGCGAGTGCTCACGCAGGGTTGGCGCCGAGCGTCGTCGGAGGACCCCGTCTCGATGGCGGAAACGCTCAGAGACGCGGGGGCGCGACGCTTCATCCACACCGACACGGCGCGCGACGGGACGTTAGGCGGGGTCGACCGCTCCGGATTTTCCGCGCTGCTTCCTCTCGGCGTCCCGGTGCTCGTCGCCGGTGGTGTCGCGAGCTATGCCGACCTGGAGGCGATCCGAGATGCCGGCGCCGAGGGCGCGATCGTGGGGCGGGCGTTGCTCGAGGGGAAGATCGAGCTCGGCGCTGCGCTCACGTTATGACCTCGGCCTATGGCCGCAAGGGCTCTCCTGGGAATGGAACGGCCATGACCGACAGCTTTGAGTTGACTCCGGCGTCCATCAGCGACAGGTTCGTCATGTAGACGGCACGCTCATGAAAGACGAGGCTGGCAGGGAAGTCCAGATCATGCTGACCGACACCGTCGTAGCGCGCGATCAGCCGGCCCTCGGGCGATAAAACTTGAAGCTCCCCAGGCAGGCCGGGCGCCGGGTGCTGCGCCGAGTTCGCCGCGACATAGAGGTTGCCCTGGACATCGAACAGGATTCCATCTGCGCCGTGCAGCGCCTCGGTTGTCCCCTGTGCGGCGTCGATCGCCTCGCCGGAGGCAAACAGCTGCAAATCTCCGGCGCTGCCGTCATCCATTACGGGGATCCGGTAGATCTTGCCGTCGGCGGTCGTCGAAACGTAGAGGAAGCGCTGGTTGCGATCGAAGGCGACCCCGTTTGCCCCGAAGGGTGGCCCCGCCCCAGGTTGTGGGGTCAGCCTTAGATCCTGTTTCCAGACGGTGGTCGTCCCGTCGGGCGAGACCTTCCAGATAACTCCCTGAAAGGAATCTGAGATATAGAGGCTCCGGTGACGGTCCTGGGTCAGCGCGTTGGGCGCCTGAAATCCGGTCGCGACAACGCTGACCGCGTGGGTACCCGGATTGACGAGCAGCAGTCGGCCATTGCCTGGGGCGCCGTTCGCGAAGTCGAGCACATAGAGACCCTGGCCGGGTTCGAACAGCTCGCCGAGGAGCGACGCGACGCCAGCCGAACCGGCGGGCACCGCGATGACGTCGACCAGCACACCGTCACGATTGACCACGCAGATGTTGGCGACCGGCTGGAACGCGAAGGAGCCCGCGTAGAGGTTCCCGGTCAGGTCGATGGCAATCCCTTCGGGGTTATGGCAGCTCGCCGCCAGGGGCGG
>DASPYG010000154.1:0-4370 GCA_035636885.1 Candidatus Nitrosopolaris sp. | reverse complement strand
AAGTTCAAGTTCTATCGCATCGCTGACATCGAGTTCAGCTTCCGCCTGCGCGACCGCGGCGGACGTGCCGTGGCGATCGCAGGCCTACCCGTTCGCAAGCACGAGCACCGTTTGTGGGAGGCGACGCCTGCCGATGAGCGCGACCGCCTGTCGCGCCGCAACCTTTACCGCTTTCTTGACCGCTGGGGGAAACGAGAGGACCTCCTGGTGGGGTCGCGTACCGCGCCCAAATAGAATGGCCGTCGTGGGCGACGAATTCACGGGTGAGGTCGCCGAGCTCCAGGCGCGCCGCAAGAAGAACCTCGGGATGGGCGGCCCCGAAAAGATTGCAAAGCAGAAGGAGCGCGGCAAGCTCACGGTCCGCGAACGCCTCGACCTCCTCTTCGACCCGGACACCTTCGTCGAGTTCGGGTTGCTTGCTCACCAGCAGCCCGTGCGCGGGGGCGACGTGGATGCCGACGGCACTCCGGCCGACGGCGTCGTGACGGGCCACGGCCTGGTTGATGGGCGGCAGGTGTGGGTGATCGCCTACGACTTCACGGTGATGGCAGGTTCGATGGGCGCGGTCGGGGAGCAGTTCAAGGCTGCGCGCGTGCGCGAGCTTGCGCTTCGCTATCGCAAGCCGATCGTGTGGCTGCTCGACTCCGCCGGCGCCCGCATCCAGGAAGCCGCCGGCTCCACGTTTGCCGGCACCGGCTTCCTGTTCCGCGACCAGGTGGTCATGTCAGGGGTCATCCCGCAGGTGGCGGCGATGCTCGGCCCGTGTGCGGCCGGGACCGCGTACATTCCCGGTCTGTCGGATTTCGTGCCCATGGTCAAAGGCACGTCTTCGATGTCGCTCGGCGGGGCGCGTCTCGTCAAGGCGGCCACGGGCGAGGACGTCACCGACCACGACATGGGCGGTTCGCAGGTCCACTGCTACGAATCGGGCGTCGGCGACAACGAGGTCGCCGACGACACTGAATGCATCGCATCGGTCCGGCACTTCCTCTCGTACCTGCCCTCCAGCAATCAGGAGAGCCCTCCGTTCAACAACGCCGGCGATCCTTCCGACCGGCTGGTCACGGAGCTCGAGAAGATCGTGCCCGCCAACCCGCGAGCTGCTTACGACGTCCGGCGGGTCGTGAAGGCGGTGTTCGATCATGACTCGTGGTTCGAGATCAAGCCGACGTGGGCGAAGAACATCGTGATCGGCTTCGCCCGCGCGGGAGGTCACGCGGTGGGCGTGGTCGCGAACCAGCCGATGCAGAAGGGCGGGATCCTCGACTCGGACGCGGCGGACAAAGCCGCCCGCTTCATTCGCATGTGCGACGCGTTCAACGTGCCGCTCGTCTACCTGATGGACGTGCCGGGGTTCCTCGTGGGGTCGCAGGTCGAGAAGGACGGGATCATCCGCCACGGCGCCAAGATGCTGTACGCGACCTCAGAGGCGACAGTGCCCAAGATCACTGTTGTCATGCGCAAGGCGTACGGGGCGGGTTACTACGTGATGTGCGGCAAGGGTTACGAACCGGACGTTCTGGTCGCATGGCCGTTCGCGGAGATCTCGGTGATGGGCCCCGAGGGCGCGGTGAACATCATCTTCAACAAACAGATCGAAGCCTCGGACAATCCGGAACAGACGAAGGCGCAGATGATCTCGGCCATCCGGGAACAGATCAGTCCCTACGTGGCCGCGGGCTGGGCGATGATCGACGACGTCATAGATCCCGCGGAGACGCGGCGAGTGATCGTGCGCGGCATCGAGCAGGCGCGCGACAAGAAGGTCGATCGGCCCTGGCGCAAGCACGGCAACATCCCGGTATGAAAAGCCCCATCGACACACCCCTGGCGGGTCCCTCCCTTCCCTCACCGGTGGCGTCCCTCCCCCGCGCCAACGCACCTAGCGGGTTTGAATTTGCGACATGCGTCTGCGGCACGCAACCCAGCCTGTTAAGAGAGCTGCAGTGAGCAAGACCGTGATCACCGCTGCGCTGACAGGAGTCCTGGCGACGCGCGCGCAGTGTCCTGCGATTCCTTACACGCCGACAGAGATCGCCGAAGAGGCCAAGCGGGCCGCCGATGCAGGCGCCGCCATCGTGCACATCCACGCCCGCACCGCCGAGGGGGCGCCGGATTGGAGCGTGGAGATGTTCGCCGACATCTTCGCCGAGGTCCGCGCGCGCACCGACGTCATCGTCAATTTCTCCACTGGCGCCGTCGGCATCCCACCGGAGGAGCGCCTCGCCCACATACGCGAGCTGCGCCCAGAGATGGCCGCCCTGAACATGGGCTCGATGAACTACGCGATCTATTCAGAGAAGCGCAAGGTCTTCTATCACGACCACGTCTTCGCAAACCCGTTTCATGACATCCAGCTCTTCCTCGAAACCATGAACGGCGCGGGCGTGCGGCCGGAGATGGAATGCTTCGACGCCGGACACATCGGCAACACGCGGCCCCTCATCGACATGGGCGTGCTCGAGCCGCCGTTTCAGTTCAGCCTGATCATGGGCGTGCTCGGTGGCATCCCGGGCACCACCCGTCACCTCGTCGACCAGGTCGATAGCCTGCCCGACGGCTCGCACTGGCAGGTCATCGGAATCGGCCTCAATCAGTGGCCGCTGGTCGCGGCGGCGATGACCATGGGCGGCAACGTGCGCGTTGGTCTGGAGGACAACTTCTACATCGAGGAGAACCGAATGGCGAATAGCAACGGGGAGCTGGTCGAGAAGGCGGCGCGACTGTGCCGCGACTTGGGTCGCGAGGTCGCCTCGACAGCCGAGGCACGAGCGCAGCTCGGTCTCGAGCCCGAGCCGAGACCGGCTCGCGTCCGCGAGGGTAGGGGAGAGGGGCGCGGGTGATCGAGGTCAAAGCGGAGCTCGTTGGCAATGTATGGAAGATCACGTCGAAACCGGGCGACCAGGTCGCCGAGGACGATGTGCTCCTCATCCTGGAGTCGATGAAGATGGAGATCTCGGTCACAGCCCCCCGCGCCGGGACTGTGCGAGAGATTCGGGTCAAGGAGACGGACGTGGTCAAGGAGGGTCAAGTCCTCGTGGTGCTGGAATGAGCGGGCTGACCTAGCCGGTGGCCAAGCCCGGACAGCTTCTCCTGCAGTACCAGCGCCTCGTCGATCGCGAGCGGGTGCTTCGCGACGATATCGCGCGCATCGAGTCGCAGCTGCAGTCGGATCCCGAGGTGGCCCGGCTCGAGGAAGGCGCAGCGGCGGCGATGGCCGAACAGCAGACCACAGCCGAGAAGGTTCACGAATCGGACCGCGCGCGCGAGGCCCACCGAACTCGTCTGCGCTCGCGTGAGAAGGAGCTGATGAGCGGGCGCATCCGCAACCCGACCGAGCTCACGCAGATGTCGGAAGAGGTCCAGCACATGAAGTCCCGCTTCGTCGAAGAGGAGGAGGCTGAGCTCCAGCTCATGGAAGACGCCGAAGTCGCCGACGAAGCGCTGCGAGCCGTGACCACTGAGCTGGAGGCGGCGCGTGCAAGGGCGTCCGCCGAGGCGCCCGCGCTACAGACAGAGCTCGCCGAGCTGCGCTCCGAGCTTGCCGGCGTCGAAGCGGAGAAGGATCAAACCTGGGCCGAGGTGCCTCAGGCGGCGCGGACAGCGTTTACACGGCAGCGAGTCCAGCCGGCGGTCGCCGCAGTCGCGAACAACCAGTGCACAGCGTGCCGGGTCACCGTGACATCCAGAGGAATGCAGATGCTCCGGCAAGGGGACGAGATCGTGCACTGCGAAAACTGCGGCCGAATCCTGGTGCTGGCCTGAAGGCGCTGCGACTGCGCGCAGATGGAGGCGCTCGGGGCAATCCCGGTCCGGCCGCCATCGGGGTAGTGATCGAGGACCAAGAGGGCACGAAGCTGCGCACTTTCCATCGCTACATCGGTGCTGCGACGAACAACCAGGCTGAGTACCACGCTCTCATTGATGGGCTGAAGGCCGTTGCTGACTGGAAGCCCGACAAGCTCGATGTGTACCTCGACTCCAAGTTGGTGGTCGAGCAGGTCAACAACAGATGGAAGGTGAAAGAGCCCGACCTGAAGGAGCTCCATCGGCAGGCGTCGGAGCTTCTAAAGCAGTTTGGCGACAGGGTCACAGTCAGCCACGTCGGGCGTGAGGAGAATCGCCGCGCGGACACGCTCGTGAACATGGCGCTCGACGAGAAAGTTAAGAAGTCCAAGGCGCCTGGGTAGAATTCCCCTGGGCCGAGGCGGACGGGTGACCGCCGACCTTAAGTGAATACGGTTGGAGGAAAGTCCGGGCTCCAAAGAGCAGGGCGCTGGGTAACACCCAGTCGGGGCGACCCGAAGGAAAGTGCCACAGAAATGACACCGCCAGGCGGCGCTTGTCTCCGGAGAGGCGCTGTCGGGTAA
>DASPYG010000153.1:0-2378 GCA_035636885.1 Candidatus Nitrosopolaris sp. | reverse complement strand
CGTGTTCATGTCCTCGGTCGAGGTGCCGCCACCTCCGGTACCGCTGCCGCCCACCGTGATCGTGCCCTTCATGCCCAGGGTCTTGTGCCCATCGATCGGGCAGTAGATCTCGTAGGTGCCGGCCTTCGAAAGCGTGACCTTGAGAGTGCCGCTACTTCCCGGATCGATGGCGGAGATGTCGGAGTCGACGCCGTTGCCCTCGACGCCGAGGGCGTGCGCAGTCGTGCCGTCGTTGACGCCTTTGAAGACGTACGTGCCAGGCTTGGTGAGCGAGATCGTGTTCGGGCTGAGCTTGTACTCGGTCTCGTGGACGCTGACCGTCTTGATCACCGCTCCGCCGGAGGACGCGGAGCTCGTGGTGGAAGTAGCGGTCGAAGCTGCGTTGGTGCCGCCGCCGGAGCCGCCGCAGCCGCCGGAAACGGCGGCCACGACGACGACGACGGCACCTAGCAGGGTGAGTCGGTGCGTCCTCATGTCGCGTGATACGAGACTACTCATCGTTCGGTTTTCCGCGCTAGGCTCGCCCTCGCCGGGCCCGTAGCTCAGCTGGTCAGAGCAGCGGACTCATAATCCGTTGGTCCCTGGTTCGAATCCAGGCGGGCCCACTTCGAAAGCCCTGATAGGCGGGGCTTTCCGCCGGACGAGGCTCCGAGCCGGTTTCGGCCGTGCGCTTATCGCGCCCTTGCGAACGGACGGACGACGGCCGAAATCGCACCCGCGCAAGATTTCAACCAGGGCGAGCCGGGGCCCTAGCTTGCTTGGGGTCTCAGTTGTCTCGCTTCGAGCCCAGGTGACGAGCGCCGCGCTCGGCCTTGTGGACGACCATGTCCGGCACTGCCTCAAGGATCCGCGCCGCGCTGATGAGCACGCAGACGAGCTGATGGACGCAGTGGGTCGGATGCTCTCGCGTTAGTACGCCGCGCGCCGCGCACCAGCGGCGGGTTCACGCGGGATTCAGGCTGCGACAGCACGACCGCGAGCGGCTTGAGCCGTCGTCGCAATCTGGCCTGCAATGAACTCGGCATCGTCTTTGACCCAACCGACCAATGCCGACCCACGGGTGTATTGCCAGGTGAGGCCGAGGAAGTAGAGCCCCGGCAAATCGGTGACACCGCGGCGATGACGCGCCTGACCCGTCGTCGGGTCGAGGACAGGAGGCTTGATCCACGACCAGTCCGGGCGATATCCCGTGGCCCAGATCACAGAATCCACCCCGAGGTCGCTGCCATCCGCGAACGTGACCGTTCGTCCCGAGGCGCTCAGAGCCCGAGGCTTCAGATCGACGCCATAGCGGCGCCTGAGCTCACGTGGACTCGACCCGATCAGCGTCTCTCGCTCTCGGAGACGCCGCCCTATCCGCGATTCAACGGTCTTGTTCAGGAGGCCGACCCTGGTCAACCACCAAAACAAGTCGCGTCCGAGGATCGTCTGCGGAAACGGCGTCTGCCGCGAGCCGACGGCGAGATGCACCCGGTGCGTCGAAGACAGCTCCTGCGCGATCTGAAAGCCGGTGTTGCCCCCGCCGACGACGAGGACCGTTCCGTTCGGGATCTGGCTGGCGTTTCGGTAGGCCGTGCTGTGGATCTGGAACACATCCGACCCGAGCTGTTCTGCGATTTTCGGCACATGTGGAGCCTGAAACGGTCCTGTTGCGACGACCACCTGCTCGGCCTCGATGCTGCGGCCTTCCAGATCGAGCACGAAGGTCCCATCGTTCCTATCGAGCGATCGGACAGGACTGTTCAGTTCAACCGGAAGCTCGAACGTCGTCGCGTACCGGTCGAGGTAGGCGATGACTTCATCCCGAGTCGGGTAGCCGTCCGGATCGCCGGGAAAGGTGAGCCCAGGAAGGCTGTCGTAGCGTCGAGGCGTGAACAGGACGAGCGAGTCCCAGCGAGTCCGCCACGCCGCGCCGACTGAGTCGGCAGCTTCGACGATCAGGAACCGGCGGTCCTGGCGTTTGAGGAAATGGCCGATCGCAAGCCCGGCTTGGCCGGCACCGACGACGACAACGTCGAAAGGGTTCGTAGGCGATGAATCGACTTGCTCCCGAACGCTATTCAACGGTGCTCAGGCACTACCTCGAAGTGCGCCATCATCCCCATCGCGTGGTGCTCAAGGATGTGGCAGTGATACATCCATTCACCCTGACGGTCATCGGGTAACCACGCAATTCGCGCCGAACTCTTGCGAGGCACGTTGACGGTGTCCTTCCAGGCCAGAACGGGTGCTGGCTCGCCGTCTTCCTGCACGATCTGAAAGAAGAACCCGTGGAGATGGAACGGGTGATCCTGGCCGGTCTCGTTGACGAGATCCCAAACCTGCAGATCGCCGACGCGCACGGGGTCGGCACGCTGGTGATGACCCCCGTGCATGAG
>DASPYG010000152.1:0-21878 GCA_035636885.1 Candidatus Nitrosopolaris sp. | reverse complement strand
TGTCTTGACTGTCTCGGTGCAAGGTGCTGCTGCCCTTCGCGTGGAAGCCGACCTGCGGCCCGCAAAGGCACCTCCAGCCGGCTCGCCGTTTCGCGATCTCGAGGAGGCGCGAAGATTTGCGGGCCCGCTGCCCAACACTTTCGGCTGGGAGCCGGAGACCCGCTCGCTCGTGGTCGTCGGCTCGATGCGCAAAAACTGGGACCCTGTTCCCGTCACAGTCAATGTGAGGGAGGTGGCGTTCCTGGAGCGCTTCTCGGCATTCAACCCCCGACTGGCCAATGCCTTTTACGTCGAGGAAGTCGACTACCAGTGGAAGCGCGGCGTGTTGGAGCGGCTGCCATGAGCCGTCTCTCTGGAGTCGGCCAGGTCCTGCGCTTCAACTGGCCGGCGTACGCGGGCGCGGCCGGATTGGCGGCGATGGCGCTGGTCGCGCCACGCCGGTGGCGCCGGCCTCTGGCGGCCGTGGCTTACGTAGGCGCGTGGTTTGCGGTCGCGTCGCTGGTGACGACCAACGTGGTTTACGACCGCTCCGAATACGCGCGGTGGGAGTGGCCGCTCGGCCTGCTTACGAGGCCGCCCTGGCGCGTGGCAATCCTGCACGCCGGGCTCGACAACGTGTCAGAGCACGTCCGGCGGCTCTGGCCCGAGGCCGAGGTCCAGGTGGTCGACTTCTACGATCCCGTCTCCATGACCGAGCGTGCGATTGCCCGAGCCCGCGGCCGGCGCCGCCACGGCGATGACATCGCAGACCTGCGGCCTTCGCTGGACGCCGCGTTCGTGGTGCTCGCCGCCCACGAGCTGCGATCGCCCTCGGACCGTGCCGTCTTCTTCAACCGGATCGGGGACGCGCTCGCCACGGAAGGACGGCTCGTGCTCCTCGAGCACCTGCGCGACCTGCCCAATGCCCTGGTGTACGGGCCCGGAGCATGGCACTTCCTGCCCCGCGCCGATTACCTCGCGGCTTTCACGGACGCTCGCCTGATGCTGATGGAGGAGCGTGCGATGACGCCGTTCCTGCGCCTGTTCGTTCTCAGCCGGCCAGGGTGAGTCAGCCGCCGTGTGCGTGCGGCTGCGGGATCGTCTGTTTCAACTCTCGGTTCCAGCAGCCGTGGCAGATAGCGGCCGGGCACCCCGGCTCCTGGCAGCACGCGCAGACGTCGATCTCGCGCTCGCAGCCCTTGCACTTCTCCCTGGTCGCTTCTGCCTGGGTCATTTCTCCTTCTCCATCGCGGCAACCACGTCCTTCTGTAGGAGGAGGCCGACCAGCCTGCCGTCGGAGGTGGTCACCGGCGCGTTTTCCAGGTTGTGGTCGACCATGAAATGCAGCATCTCGTGCAGTGAAACGTAGGGGCGGAACGTGCTCGGCCCGGGCCGCATCACCTTCTCGATGGGCTGAGCCGCATCCATCGCGAGCTCCTTGGAGCGCAGCAAGCCCAGCACCACCCGCTCATCGTTGACCACCACCACCGCGTTCCAACCATTCGCCTCGACACGCGCCCTCACGTCGCCGAGCTTTTCACTCAACCCGCACGTGGGCACGTCCTTGCGAGCGGCGTCACCCGCGCGCGGATGCTGCGCGTTCGTGCCTTCGGTTGGAAGACCGGCCGCCATCCAATCGACCTTCCCGTCGACGTACTCATAGACTTCGCCGAACCCGAGCGTCTCGAGCCGCCACGCGGCCCTGGGCGACAGGTCTCAAGCCGTATCCCAGCAGTACACGATCACCGGGCGACTCGGGTCGAGCACTTCGCGCGCCTGCGAGTCGATCTTGCTCAGCGGCACGTGAATCGCGCCGGGCAGATGGTCTTCCTCGTACTCGGGGCTGGGCAGGACCTCGACCAGCTGCGCGCCCTCAGCTACGAGCCTGCGGACCTCTTCGCGTCGAATGTCTTTTGGCATCCAGTTCTCCCCCACCCTATTCTCGTCCCCTGATGATGCTGTCGATCGGTGACCTCGTCCTCGACATCACAATCGTGGCGCACGCGCGCTTGCGGCTCGACGACGACAACCCCGCGAGCATCACCCTGGGCGGCGGCGGGCAAGCGGCCAACTTCTGCGCGTGGGCCGCCAGCCTGGGTGAGCGGACGCGGCTCGTCACGCAAGTCGGCGAGGACGACACCGGCCAGCTGCTCGTGGCCCAGCTGCAGAGGTGCGGGGTCGACGTGCAGTCCGTCTGGACGCCGCGGCCGACCGGGGCGATCGCGGTCATCGTCGGCCCGGATGGAGCCCGGACGATGGCAACCCAGCGCGGCGCCAGCGTCGGCCTCCGTCCCGAGGACCTCCTCGACGAATGGTTCGAGGGCGTGCAGCTCATCCACGTGCCGGGCTATTCGCTGTTCGAGGATCCGTTGGCCAACGCGGCACGGGCGGCTGTCGGAATCGTGCGCCGCTCTGGGGGCCTTCTTGCCATCGACCTGTCCTCGGCAGCCGGGATCCAGGCGTTCGGCCCGGATCGGATGGCGCGCACCATCAAGGAGCTGGCCCCGGACCTGCTGTTCGCCACGCGTGCAGAAGCCGACGCCATCGGCGTCCCGCTCGAGAACCTGGCCGGAGTAGCCGTCACCAAGCTGGGCGCAGCCGGCTGCAGCGTGCTGGGGACCGTGATTCCGTCGCCGACCGTCGATGAGGTCGACCCGACCGGCGCCGGCGACGCCCTTGCTGCCGCGTTCTGCACGTGGTATCTGCGCGGCGCGACTCCTGCGGAGGCGGCGCAGCGCGCCGTCGAGGTCGCCGCCGAAGCGGTGACGAAGGTGGGGGCACGGCCGGCTTGAGCGATCTGCTGCTCGTTTCAGAGGAGGTCGCCGCCGCCCTGGCGCGAGGAGCTCCAGTGGTCGCCCTCGAGACATCGATCGTCGGCCAGGGCCTGCCGCGGCCGCACAACCTGCGCGCGGCGCTCGAATGCGAAGCCGCGATCCGGCACGAGGGCGCCGTGCCCGCCACTGTCGCGGTGCTGGACGGCCGCCTGCGGCTCGGTCTCAGCGACGCCGACCTCGAGCGCATCGCGGCGGGGGCGACCAAGGTGAGCTCGCGCGACATCGGCAGGGCGCTCGCGCAAGGCGAGGTCGGAGCGACCACCGTGGCCGCGACCATGCGTGTAGCGGCCATGGCCGGCATCCGCTTCTTCGCCACCGGCGGCATCGGCGGCGTGCATCGCGGCCACCCTGAAGACCAGTCGGCCGATCTCGCCGAGCTGGCCACGACGCGGGTCGCGGTCTTCTGCGCCGGCGCGAAGATCATCCTCGACCTGCCCCTCACGCTCGAGCGCCTCGAAAGCCTCGGCGTTCCCGTGCTCGGCTACATGTGCGACGAGTTCCCCGCGTTTTACTCCGTGCACAGCGGCTGCGCCGTGAGCGCGCGCGTCGATGGGCCCGAGGCAACAGCACGCGTCCTCGACGCCTCTTGGGCGACAGGCACACGCGGAGCGGTCGTCGCGGTCCCCCCGCCCGCCGAGCTCGAAGATGCAGAGAAGCTCGTCGAGCTCGCTGTGCGAGAGCTGGCCGGCGTGAGCGGCCCTCAGCTGACCCCGCTGCTGCTCACACGCGTGGCCGAGCTGTCCGGCGGCCGCTCGCTCGACCTCAACGTCGAGCTTGTCGTCAACAACGCCAGGATCGCGGCGCGGGTTGCCTCTGCTTTCGCGCGGCTTCGCGACGAGCCGACCTAGGCGCGTACCAGGATCAAGTGGTATTCGATGACGACCTGCGGCTCGGCCGTGGTGAACGAGATGCTGGGCACGCTGACGTTGAAATCGCGCATGTCGACGTTGATCGAGCCCGCGACCTCAACGCCGCTCGCGGTTTGCTGAGCCTGGAGCTGCGTCGTCACCGACTTCGTCTCTCCGTGCACGGTGAGCTTGCCCGTCACGGTCACCGACACCGGTCCTGACCCGATTGCCGATGGGACGTCGATCGAGTCCGCGACGAACTCGGCACTTGGATAGGTGTCCGTCTGCAGGTAGATCGAGCGGATGAAGAAGTCCCGCTGGTAGATCTGATAGTTCGCGTACTTGTCCTGGCTCGCGAGAGCGGCGAGATTCGCCTTGAAATGAAGACCGGTCGCGCGAAGCGTGGAGCCGGAACCCGTCACCTTCAGGCCGCCGGAAATCTCCGTCGTTCGCGCCACCGCCTCGGTGGGCGCGGGCTGGTTGATGAACTGCTCACGCACGCGGTAGCCGGCTTCAGACCCAGCGCCGACCTTCCAGCTTCCGGCGAGGCTGCCGGCGCCGGCCGATGGCGAGCCGAGCGACAGCGGCGCGGGCGCACGATGCGACCCGAGCAGCAGCGTTCCGGCGATGGCGACCACGACGAGAAGGACCAGGGCGACGCCGCCGACGAGCAAGCCGCGGCGCACGCGGTTGGAGGCCAGGAATCGCGCTCCCACGATCGGGCATGTTTATCGGGTTTTATCGATGTGTCAAGGCAAATTGCAATATCTGCGATCGGGATAGGCCAATGACAGGGATAATGCGGTCCATGCCGATCGAGGTGGGCAGGCCCACCTGCCGCGCCGTGGCGCCGTCCGCCCCGTCTGAGCTCGCGTGGCTGTTGAATCTCCTGGTTCAGGACGCACGCTACGCAGAACCTGCCCTCGCCGAGCTGGACGCGAGCCTGCTTCCCGGCATCACCCGACTGAGGCAGCCCATCAAGGAGCGCGTCAACCGGCTGTGGGGCGACGGCCTCGCCGGCTGCCCCGAGCTCCTTTACGCCGCGCACCAGGCCAACTGCTTGCTGGACGACAGCCCGAAGCGACTGCTGGACTGGCTCGCGGCGCCAGACCGCGGATCGACGTGGGCACGCGGCATGCTCACCGAGCCCGAGCCCGAACGGCCGGCGATCATGGGCAGGCTCCGCACGCTGCGCGAAAACGCCAGGACGCGGCACGCGTACCGCGACATCCTGGCCGAGGTGTGGCAGCTCGCCTCGAGCGCCTGGGATCACGCTGGTCGCGCCGCCGTCGTTGACGCGTGCGTCGCCTGGAATGCAAAGCTGCGCACCGGCGCCTCGATCGAAGACCTCGTCCCGCCGCGACACCCCCTCACACGCGCCGACCGCCTGGGCTTCGACGACCTGTTCGAGCACCGCAACGAGTTCGCCGTCTCGCCTCTCTACTTTTGCCTGTCCGGCGGTCATGTGATCGACCTCTACGAGCTGGTGCATATCGCCGTGCCCGCGAGCGACCTCTTACCGGTGCGAAGGGTGAGGGACGCGATGTTCGTCTCCGACCGGCTTCGCGTCCTGGCGGAGCCGACGCGGGTCCACATCCTGATCCAGCTCTTCTCTGCCCCATCCAGCGTGATGGAGCTTTCGCGCTCGCTGCGCATGAGCCAGCCCACCGTAAGCGGGCATCTGAAGATTCTTCGCGACGCCTGCCTCGTTCAGCCCCGGCGATTCGGGGTACGCACGGTGATGGTGCCGTCGCGCCGGCGCGTCGAGCGCCTTATAGAAGACGCGCGCGCGACTCTGGCACGCTGGGACTAACGAGCTCTAAGCCCCTCTCGCCGTTTATCCGACACCTTTTTGGCACAGCTCTGGTCTACCGTCTCCCAAAGGCCTTGGAAACCACCTCGAAGCTGAACCCCTCTCCCCAACCCCCTCCGCTTCAGGGAGAGGAGCCGCCCGCCCGGCCGTCGGTCGCGGCCGAGAGGTTCGTGCGCTTCCTTCACATCGTCTTCGAGCCCCGCGCATATGCGACCGCCCTCTACCTCCTCCTCTCCTTTCCCCTCGGCCTGATGTACTTCGTGGTCCTGGTTGGCGGCGCCATCTTCGGAGCACTCGGCGCCGCCGTGTTGGTCGGCGTGCTCATCCTGGTGGCGGTCATGATCCTGGCCTGGGGGTTCGCGCTCCTGGAGCGGGACCTCGCGATCTGGCTGCTCGGGACGCCGATCGCTCCCCTCTCGCTCCCCAACGCGGAGGTGCTGTCGACCTGGCGAATGCTGGGCCGCCACCTGCGCCAGAAGACGACGTGGCGATCGCTCGCGTACCTGCTCGTCAAGCTGCCCTTCGGATTCTTCGCGACGACCATCACGATTGCGATTGCGGGACCGCCGACGTTTGGGATCCTCTACCCGCTCATCCGCCTGATCACGAACGGCCCGGCACCGGACTCCGTCGGCACGCTGATCCTCCTCGGACCGATCTCGGTGTTAGGCCTCGCGCTTGCGCTCCATGTGCTCGGGCTCATCGGGCGGGCGTGGGGTCGATTCGCGGCCGACATGCTGGGAGTCAGCATCGAGGAGCGTCAGGTCTGGGAAGCGCGCCGGCGCGCCGAAGAGGCCGATCGCAGCCGCCGCGAGCTCATCGTCAACGTATCTCACGAGCTGCGGACCCCGATTGCGAGCATCCAGGCACACGTCGATTCCCTCCTCCTCCCGGAGGCGGACCGGCCCGACCAGCACGAGATCGACCGCCGGCTCAGGGTGACCGCAGCCGAGACGCGACGCCTGGCCGACCTGATCGAGGACCTTCTGATGCTCGCCCGCGCCGACTCCCAGGAGCTGAAGGTGGCCAATCGCGCCATCGAGGTCGCCCCCATCGTCGACCAGGTCGTGCAAGTGCTGGCGCCGCTGGCCCGGAACGAACGCCAGGTGACGGTCAAATTCGAGGAGCTGCCCGCGGGCCTGTGGGCAGTTGGTGACCCCGACCGGCTCGCGCAGGTGCTGACCAACCTCGTTCGCAACGCTATCAACTACACCCCCGAAGGTGGCGTCGTGTCGATCAGGCTCGGCAGCGCTGCCGACCACGTCCAGATCGCCGTCGCCGACACCGGCGTGGGCATCTCGGCCGACGACCTCGCCCACATCTTCGAACGGTTCTATCGGGCCGACAGCTCGCGCACCCGCGACACCGGCGGATTCGGCCTTGGCCTGTCGATCGCACGCGAGCTCCTCGAAGCCATGGGCGGCAGCCTCTCGGCAACCTCCCAACCCGGCCTCGGCAGCACCTTCTGGATCAGCCTGCGCCGGGCGCAGCAGACCTGAAGGACGTGGCGAGGATCCTCATCGTCGAGGATGAGGCGGCGCTCTCCGACCTCGTACGCTCGCACCTCGAGAAGGAGGGGCACGCAGTCGAGCAGGCCTTGGACGGCAGGCAGGCGCTGGCGGCCGCCGACCGTGCCCGCCCCGACCTGGTCATCCTCGACTGGATGCTTCCAGGCCTCGACGGTCTCGCCGTGTGCCGGGAGCTGCGGCGAAAGCATCTGATGCCGATCCTCATGCTCACGGCGCGCAGCGAGGTTGCCGACCGCGTCACCGGCCTGCAGGTAGGTGCCGACGATTACCTCGGCAAGCCGTTCTCGATCGTCGAGCTTTCCGCACGAGTGGCCTCGCTGCTGCGGCGGGTGGCCCTCGACAGCGCCGCCGCCACCTCTGATTCCACGCAGCCTCTCGCCTTCGGCCCGCTGGTCCTCGACCTCGGCGGGCATCGCGCCACGCTCGCCGGGTCGGCCCTCGACCTCAGCCGGCGCGAGATGGATTTGCTGGAGCTGCTGCTGCAGCATCCCGGCCGAACGTTTTCGCGCGAATTCCTGCTGGAGCGGTTGTGGGGCTCGGATTTCGACGGCCTGGATCGCGCGGTGGATACGCAGATGGTGCGGCTGCGCCGAAAGCTCGGCGATGTCGGCGCCTGCATCGAAACGGTTTGGGGCGTCGGCTACCGGTTTCGCCCGGAGCTCAGGGTCAGTTGATCATGAACGGAATTCATCGTTCTCTCCCACCTCCCCACACCCCGCTTCGCGGGGAGCTCCCCGCCTGGCAGGGAGCCCAGCCGACATAGTTTCGACACAACGCGCGATTAAGGTCTGCGCATAAGTTCGCGTCACAAAATGCGGTTCGGCGGTGCACATGCAGTCGAGTCCCAGCGCATCACTGACACGCAATCACCTGTTTAGGAGAGGCAAATTGACCAATCCCACCCCCCCACTGGGCAGCGCCCTTCGCACGGAGTCAACCTCCCCACATGGTGGGGAGGCTGGCGAGACCATCATCGATGCCAGGGGCGTCTGGAAGAGATACGACGCCGGCAAGCACAAGATCGACGCCCTGCGCGGCCTGGACCTCGTGGTCGGGCGCGGAGAGGTCGTCGCCATCATGGGACCCAGCGGCTGCGGCAAGACCACGCTGCTCAACTGTCTCAGCGGCCTCGACGTCATCGACAGCGGCACCATCAAGATCGCGGGCCGCGACCTCAAGGACCTCACCGACAACCAACGCACCGACTTTCGGGCGCGCGAGATGGGCTTCGTCTTCCAGACGTACAACTTGCTCCCGGTGCTGACCGGCATCGAGAACGTCGAGCTACCCATGCTCGTCGGCGGCGTGAGGCCTTCGGTGGCACGCAAGCGCGCGCAGGAGGCGATCGACATGGTCGGAGTCGGCGAGTGGGGCCGCCACCGCCCCGCTGAGATGAGCGGCGGCCAGCGACAGCGGTTCACCATCGCGCGCGCGCTCGCGACGAAGCCCGCCATCGTATGGGCCGACGAGCCCACCGGCGCTCTCGACACCGAGACGAGCTCCGGAATCATGGACCTGATGGTCCAGCTCAACCGTCAGAACGCGCAGACGTTCGTGTGGGTCACACACTCGGAAGAGGTCGGGGCGCTCGCGCAGCGGCTGATCCGCATGCGCGACGGACAGATCGTCTCCGACACCAGGGAGGCGCCGGCGCATCTCGACGGCGCGCCTCAGGCCCAGAGTCCGGTCGCGGCAAGGGTGGATTGAGCCCCTTTTTCGGCATCCCGCCCCTGACGCTGGCAGGCTGGATGGCCGCGGCCGTCGCCGTGCTGCTGGCCGGCCTGCTTCTCTTCGCCGCGATCAACCGGGTCCTCTTGAAGATGGCGCTGCGCAACATTCCGCGACGGCGCGCGCAGACCGTGCTGATCCTGTTCGGGCTCATGCTCGCGACTCTGATCATCACCGCGTCGCTTTCCGTCGGCGACACGCTGAACTACTCGCTCCAATCGATCCAGCTCCGGCAGATCGGCGGCGTCGACGAAGCGATCACGAAGCAGCCGGGCGGCCAGTTCGTGCAGGGCGCATCGACTGCCGACTCGTATTTCTTCACCGACGCTCAAGCCGCCGATGTCATCCAGCGCAGCAAGGCGGATCCCAACGTGGCCGCGGCCGCGGGGGTCATTGCAGCGCCAGGGTCGATGATCGACACCACCACGAGCCAGTCCTCATCCGAGAACGTGGCCGTGTTCGGAGTCCCCGAGGGCTTCGGCGCCATCTGGGGCACGCTGCACAATCGAAGCGGCGCCAGCCTCGACGTCGGCTCGCTCGCCTCCGGCGAGGTGTACATCGGGAACCAGCTCGCCGACACGCTCAACGCGCACGCCGGCGACGGTCTGCAGCTGTACGTCGACGGCCACGTCACACAAGCCATCGTGCGCGACGTGCTGGACACGGAGGTCAACCCAAGCATCTCCAACCATGGGCCCGTCGTGAACTCGGTGCTGATGCCCATGGCCACCATGCGCGCCGTGATCGGGCGTGCGAGCGGCTACAACCTCATTTTCCTGCGCAACCGCGGAACCGGAGGATTCGACGACCTCGGTCCGAATGGAGCCATCGGCGACGACGTCACCAGGCACTTTCGGGTCGAGTTCACCGACCCGCAGGCGGCCGCCGCCCTTTGGACCTACCTCAACACGCCGTCGATCAAGACGCAGATCAAGAAAATTCACGACCAGGCATCCTTCCTCGACCCTACGCAAGACTTCAGCCGGCGCCTCCTGGTCGAGCTCAACCAGCCCGCGGTCACCGACGAGTTCAAGTCGCTGGCCGGCAACCGCCTGGTCCAGCGCGTCATGAGCGACGCCGTGGCGGCGTCGGTCGGCGCCTCGGCCGAGGACAACCTGTTCAAGCTCGTCGGCGTTTTGCAGGTCGACAGCTCCGCCGCCGGTGAGCTGAAAGCGCTCCTGGCGCAGCCCGAAATCGCGGGGCCATTGACCTCGATCGCTTTGAGCCTTCCCGACGGCGATCCGGTTCGCGGGTTGATCGCCACGCTGTATGTGGAGATCCAGAAGTCGGACGTGTCCCTCGACTTCAAGGCCCTGGTCGGCAACCCGGACCTGCAGCAGGCACTAGGCCGCGGCATCGCGGCGATCGCGCCTGCGCAGATGGCGCGGTACGAGGACATCGCCGGCCGCCTCGACCTCTACTCATACTCCGCTTACAAAGCTGACGCCGTAGTCTTCGCGCAGACCGGCGGCCTGTTCATCACCGCCGCGCTGCTCGGCGTGAGCTTCTTCTCGATCGCGGTGGGCGTGCTGCTCATCTTCCTGATCTTCGTGATGCTCGCCGCCGAGCGGCGCGCCGAGATGGGCATGAGCCGCGCCGTCGGCCTCAAGCGCAGGCACCTGACCCAGATGTTCCTGTTCGAAGGCACCGCCTATACGCTCGCGTCGAGCGTGGTCGGTGCGCTGCTGGGGGTCGGCGTCGCCGCCCTGATGATCCGCGTCCTGTCGAGCGTGTTCAGCGGCTTCTACAAGGGCATCTCGCTCACGTTCCACGTCGAGTGGACGAGCGTGGTCATCTCCATCTGCCTGGGCATCCTGCTGACCTTCATAGTCGTTGCGTTCTCGGCCTATCGCGTGAGCCGGCTCAACATCGTGGCCGCCATCCGCGATCTCGACGAGAGCGAGGCCCGCGACTTGGGCATGTTGACGCTGTTCGTCGCGCCCTTCAAAGTCGCCTGGGCCGCGCTCAAGCAGCTATGGCACCGCCACCCCCTGGTGTTCCTCGGGCGGATCACGCTTGGGACGCTCGGTGCGATCCGCACCTTCTGGTGGGCGCTGTTCCGCCGCGGGCCGCTGACCGTCCTTCTCGGCGCCGGCCTCGTCGCGGCCACGCTCATCGAAAACAGCCCGGTCCAGCACGTCGAGATCTTCTATTCGGCCGGCGTCTCGCTCGTTGTGATCGGCACCGGCCTGCTCCTGAAATGGATCCTCACCATCGCCCGCGTCCGCCGGCTGGTTGCCGCCCGCGCCGGCTTCACCCTCGCCGCGCTGGGCCTGCTCGTGTACTGGGCCCGCCCATTCGGGCGGGTGGAGAAG
The DNA here is from genome assembly GCA_035636885.1 of Candidatus Nitrosopolaris sp. Lineage (GTDB taxonomy): Bacteria > Chloroflexota > Dormibacteria > Dormibacterales > Dormibacteraceae > UBA10449. The sequence continues at coordinate 10,832 of DASPYG010000152.1, read as the reverse complement.
CTTCTTCACATCGACGGGACGCTGCAGATCAGCCAGCTGCTGGGCGGCCCGGAGGTGTTCATCCTCTCGGCGCTGATGACGCTTCTGGGCGCGATCTGGCTCGTCATGTACAACAGCGACCTGCTGATCGGCGGCGTGATGTTCTTCACGGGCCGCATCAGCGGGCTGGCCGCGGTCACGCGGACGAGCATGGCCTACCCGATGTCGACCAAGTTCCGTACCGGGATGGCGGTCGCGATGTTCGCGATCGTCACTTTCATCATCGTCTACATGTCGGTGTTCAAGGACGTGCTCGTCCAGAACTTTGCGCAGGTGGACAGCGTCTCCGGCGGCTGGCAGATCGTCGCGGGGTCGCCCGACAACAACTTCAACCAGAACCGGACGACGAGCTTTCCAAGCGACGTAACCGCGTTGGTGCAGTCAACGCCGGCCGCATCCGCGGACGTTCGCGGCGTGGGCTGGGAGAACAACTCGCTGGGCGTGCAGATCCAGCAGGTCAAGCCGGACGGCTCGCTGTCGACGCTGCAGCAGGACAGCGGATATAACCTGCACGTGGTCGATCCCGGCTACCTCTCGACGACCGGATATTCACTGCAGCCGCGGGCTGCCGGCTATTCGTCGGACCGCGCCGCTTGGGATGCGGTGAGGGACAACACGGGTTACGCGATCCTCAACGCGTCGAGCCTCGACGCGAGAACCAACGGCGCCGCGGACATCACCGGCATCAAGCCGGCGGATGCGACCTTCAAGCCGTTCCAGGTCCGCGTGACGCTCTTGAACCAGAGCACGGCCAAGACCACGTCGACACTGACCGTGGTCGGGTTCATGAAGACCAATGCCGCCTGGGGAGGGATGTACATCTCGACCAGCACGGCCATGGCGAATGGAATGTTCGTCGCGCCTGATGCGCCTTCGAGCGCGTCGGTCGGATTCCTCCACCGTCTCACCCCGACCGGCTACTACTTTGCGATCAAGCCTGGCGTCGACGTCAACCAGGCGCGCCTCGACCTTGGTCGCATGCTGGTGAAGGACCAGGTCGAGCCGGTGATCGTGGCCGACCAGCTCGCGCAGCAGCTGAGCGGGACGCTGACGCTACTAAACCTGGTCACCGGGTTCCTCGCGCTCGGGCTGATCGTCGGCATAGCCGGACTGGGCGTGATCAGCACTCGAGCCGTGGTGGAGCGATTCCAGCAGATCGGCATGCTCCGCGCCCTGGGCTACCGGCGGTCGCTCGTGCAGACATCTTTTCTGATGGAGTCGAGCCTCATCGCGATCGTCGGCCTGATCATCGGCGCGACCGTGGGTGTATGGCAGTCGTACCGGTTCTTCGTCGTCGAGAAGACCTTCGGCACCGTGATGTTCCACGTGCCCGTGACCGAGCTCGCGCTGATCCTTGGCGGCGCTTACCTGGCGACGCTGGTCACCACGTACATGCCGGCGAGGTCGGCGTCTCGGATCGCTCCAGCGGAGGCGCTGCGTTACGAGTAGCTCCGTGCCCCCACCCGGCCGGCGCGGTCCGCTCGGGTCTCCGCGCCGAAGGAGCGGGAGGCAGCCTCCTCACCGCGTGGGGAGGGAATCTTTCTCAGCACCTCGAGGACGGCCGCCTCGACCGGCGGGTGCGCGTCGAGCTCGTGCTCCACGTACGCTTCGATGACGGCCGGGTGAACGTAGCTGCGGCGCGCGACCGCTCGCGTGTTGCCCAACCGCCGCGCCACATTGTCGATCGCCGCGATGACGTTGCGCTTCGCCTCCGTCTCCGACTCGAATCCCTCCAGTCCTCTCAACGCCACCGCCGCCAGCACGGTCCCGCCCCACGTCCGGAAGTCCTTCGCGGTGTAGTCCCCACCGGTCGTCTCTCGGAGGTAGCGGTTCACGTCCTCCGACGAAACCGTGCGGCGCTCGCCGTTCTCGTCGACGTAACCGAACAGGACCTGGCCGGGCAGCTCCTGGCATCTCTTGACCACACGCGCCACGCGCGGGTCGGTCACCTCCGCCTCGACGTCCTTGCCGCTCTTCCCGCGAAACGATAGGCGGATGGTGGCGCCCCGCACCTTTGCGTGCCGGCGGCGCAGCGTGGTCAGACCGAAGGAGCCGTTCTGGCTGGCGTACTCCTCGTTGCCAACGCGGATGAACGTGCTCTCGAGGAGGCGGACGATCGCCGCGATCACCTTCTCATGCGACAACCCAGGCGCGCGGAGATCTCTCGCCACCCGCCTCCTGATTCGCGGCAGAACGCGACAGAAGCCGACGATGTGCGAGAACTTGTCGGCGTCGCGATGCGCCGTCCACAGCGGGTGGTACCGAAACTGCTTGCGGCCTCTGGCGTCGCGCCCGGTGGCCTGGATATGTCCGCGAGGGTTGCGGTTGATCCACACATGGGTCCATGCCGGCGGGACCGCGAGACTCGCGATGCGCCGCATGGTGCTCGCGTCGCGAACCGCCGACCCGCTCGGGCGCCGGTATTCGAAGCCGCGGCCCCGGCGCACGCGCGTGATCCCGGGGCCCGTATCTGCCGAGTACACGAGGCCGCTTCGCGGGCTGAGCCGCGGAGTGGGTTGCATCTCTGATGAATTAACGCCCTACGGTTGATTCTGTGGCAAAAGTCGAGCGATACGGGCCCGGCGAGGAGGCCGGCAACTATGAGCCGGGCGACTTCATCCTCACCCACCGCAACCGCCCGATCGCGGCGTTGATCACCTTCGGCCAGACCTGGCGCTTCCGCGGCCCCGACGCCCCCTTCGCGCACTGGAGCCATGCCGCGATCATCGTCGATCCCGAAGGCACTCTCGTCGAGGCCGAATCGCTAGGCGTCGAGAAGGCGCCGATCTCGAAGTACAGGGCGACCGAATATCACCTGGTGCGGCTCGGCCCCGAATTCGGAGCCGAGGGCCGCAAGCACGCCGTCGACTACGCGAGCTCGCAGGTGGGTGTCGCTTTCGGTTACCTCGCACTCGCGGGCGCGTCCATCTACCTGCTGACCGGCCTACCCGTGAGGCTCGCGCGGCGCAATCATCAGGTCTGCTCCGAACTCGTCGTACGCGCGCTGCAGGCGGGCGGCCTGCTGACCGACGCCGATCCCGCGCTGACGCTGCCGGCCGACCTGGCGAAGAGGTTCGGGGTAAGGCCCTAGAGCCCCCACCCGCCGGCGCCGCTTCGCAGCGGCAGAGCGACCTCCCCCACACGGTGGGGAGGCCAGGCCCGCGGCGCCTGGCTCGGTGGAGCCAGGCGCTTGGCGGTACCAAGGAGGAGAGGGTCAGATCTCTAGACGGTCCGCGCGAAGTAGATGTCAGAGTTGAGGCAATCGGTGGTGGCATCGCCCGGGACGAGCTCCGTGCAGCGCGTGTAAACGACGTCCAGGCGGCCGAGATTGTCAAACCCGACCTCGAAGAAATCCCCGAAGGCGAAGTCACCGGCGGGAGCCACCTCCACGGGATCGACCAGGCTGTAGCTCACCGCGGCTCCGAAAGCCGGCGAGGTGCCCGCGTGGACATGCCAGTTGCCGTTGACGGTCTGATGTGTGAAGTACCCAACGCCGATGGTGTGGCCATCGCCCGCGACGCTCATCCAGCTGTAGCGGATCAAGCCCGCGTTGGCCGGTGTGACGTTCTGCTTGCTCCAGTGAACGCCGTGGTCTGTCGAGCGGTAGAGGTTGAGCGTGGTCCCGGTCTTCACCTGGTTGACGCTGATCGGATTGGCGAAGAGCGCATACACGTAGCCGTTGTTTGCGACCGTGACTGCCGGCCACGTGATATCGCCGCTGGAAGAGGAGAAATCGGAGTTGTAGCTGTCGACTTTGTAGCGCTTCCAGGTCGCTCCGTTGTCGGCCGAGGCGTACGACCACAGCGTGCCCACGGTGAAGCCCGGCGTGCCCTCGCTGTTGACGTTGTCATCAGCACCCGAATCGTTGGTGCAGAACATGTAGAGGTAGGGCGAGCCGGCGGTGTGGTCGGCGGCCGGCCGGCACCAACCGCTGTCGGGCAAGGTACATCCGACCGGATCGAACGTCTGCCCGGCGTCGTGTGACAGAAACACCGTGTAGCGCCCACCGGTTGCCGGCTGACCCGGTGCGGGTGGGGTGACAGGTCCCGTGCATCCGTTGGCGGTGGATCCGACGTCGTAGCTGTCCTTGTCACCCTCGTTGCCGGCGTACATGACCGTCGTGGCGCCGTGGGCGGTGACCCATGGCCGGTCGTCGACTGGCATCAGGGAAGGGATCACCGGCCGGTGGATGTCCTGAGTCATGTTGGCGGTGCCGAGGCCGTTCACCGTCCAACGCGTAAAGCTGTCGTCAACGACCTTCGTGTCGACGAAAAAGAAGTGGCTGGCATCGTCGAGGGCGATGTCGCCCTCGTCGCCGACGTCGAGCGAGGCAGGATCCGTGAGCAGGTTGTCCAGCCCCGGCATGTCCATCCAGTTCACGCCGTCGGTTGAAGTCCACATCCAGGACTGTGCGCGGACCCCGATCGGCGCGCTCGGGTCGAGGGCGACCGCGTCGCAGTGGTTTTGCTTATGGGCGGTCACAAAGATGTTGCCGTACTTGTCCAGGGCGATTCCCGGCTCGTAGCCGCCGCACGACCTGAAGGTCGGTAGACGGACGGGCGTGCCAAACCTCGGCGCCGTCGACGCCAGCGCGCTGCTGGCAGAGCCGACCGAAAAGAGAACCAGCACCGCCACACCCAGGGCGGCGAGACGCCCTGACCTTGAAATCAGTGCCACCAACAAACCCCCTTCAGCTGCGAACGCGGCCGCTTCTTTACATGGCTTTGCCTGCTAGAGATTCTCGCCAGGGATTCGGGGCCGGGTCCATACCACCGACGTACGGAATTCGCTTGATACGTTTGTAGTAGCGGCGGCGGTGGACTTAAGCGGCGCCCATGCGCTCGATGAGCGGCATCTCGGCGAGGAAGAGCTCCACGAGACTGGGGTCCCACTGGGTGCCGGCGCCGGCTTGCAGGGTGGCGGCCGCCTCGTCGATCGATACAGCGGCCCGGTAGGGCCGGTCGTTGATCATGGCGTCGAAGGCGTCGCAGATGGAGATGATCCGCGCCAGCAGCGGGATCTCGCCGCCGCACAGGCCATCGGGATAGCCCTTGCCGTCGAACCTCTCGTGGTGGTGCCGGATGATCGGCTGCAGGCTCGACCCGGTTTGCAGCGGCGCGATGATGTTGGCTCCGATATCGGGGTGCGCCTGCATGCTGCGCTGCTCCACGTTGTCGAGCGGGCCGCCTTTGAGCAGGATCGCCTCGGACACGCCGATCTTGCCGATGTCGTGGATGATGCCGCCGCGATACAAGGCATCGAGTGCCTGTTCGGGAAGTCCGAGGCGCATGCCGAGATGGCGGGCGGATTCGGCCACGCGGCGGGTATGCCGCTCGGTCACCGAGTCCTTTGCTTCGACCGCGGCCGCCAACGCAAAGATCACCTGCTCGGCGCTGTCGAGCGTGTTGTAGAGCGACTTCAGGCGGAGCGATGACCGCACGCGCGCGACCAGCTCCACGCGCTCGAACGGCTTGGTCATGAAGTCGTCGGCCCCATACTCGAGCGCCTTGACGCGATCATGCCTGTGACTGCGCGCGGTGATCATCACCACCGGCAGCAGCCGCAGTCGCGAGTCCGCCCTGATCCGCCGGCACACTTCATAGCCGTCCATCCCCGGCATGTTCACATCGAGCAGCACGAGGTCAGGCGGATCGGCCTCGATCATTGCGAGGGCGCTGACACCGTTGCTTGCAAATCGAATCTCGCACTCGATGCCGGTAAGGCACACCTCGATCACGGTCCGTATCGATTTGCTGTCATCGACCACGAGGATGACTGGGCTCTTGTGTACAGAGTCCATGAAAACAGCGTATCGCGGAGGCACGCCCGCGTGGAGCCCATGGCGGGGGTCGCGAGGCTGAAAGAGATCGCGATGACAGCGCCGGTGAGCAGTGCCGAACGCGAGCTGGTCTTCATCCATCCCCCCTTGGCGACCTGAAGTCGCCCGGCGCGAGCACGAATGCTCGCCGTCACCCGGGCAAGCTGTGTGGTTGCGATACATGGGCCAGGCGGCCGAGGATGGACGTATGGCTGCACCCATCCGAATCGTTCCGCTGCACACCGGCCCCGCCGCGGCGCCCGTCACCGCACCTCAGCTGACCTACCGCGGAGGTCCGCTGCTCACCGCGGCCGAGGTTGTGACCGCGTTCTGGGGCGACTATTGGCTGGCCGGGGAAGCCCCGCTGCTGACCCAGGTCAACGATTTCTTCGTCTACGTTCTGAACAGCGAGCTCATCGATCAGCTGTCCGAGTACTCCGTCGCGGGAAATGCGATCGGACACGGTTCCCTGGCCGGCACCGCGGTCATCACAGACCAGAAGCCGCGCACATCCGTGACCGACGCCGAGATCCAGGGCCTGATCAAGTCCGAGATCGCCGGTGGCGCACTGCCCGCGGCGAAGCCGAACTCCCTTTACTTCATCTACCTGCCACCGAACGTGGACGTTGACCTTGGCGGGCAGCTTTCGTGCTCCAGCTTCTGCGGTTACCACGACAGCATCGGAGGGACGATCTTCTACGCGGTCATGCCGTACCCCGGCTGCTCCGGCTGCGTGGGCGGCCTGCCTGTGCTGGACGCCATCACGTCGACGAGCTCGCACGAGCTGTGCGAAGCGATCACCGATCCGGTTCCCGGCACCGGCTGGTACGACGACGTCAACGGGGAGATCGGCGACATCTGCGCGTGGAGGACCCGGAAGGACGGCCCTTGGACCGTGCAGCTCGAATGGTCGAACAAGAATGCCGCGTGCATCTGATGCCTGCGACCACGCCCATCGAGCACGTCGTCATCGTCGTCAAGGAGAACCACGGTTTTGACAACTACTTCGGGCAGTTTCCCGGTGCTAACGGTATGACCATGCCGCACAGCCCGAATCCCCCGAAGAAGGATCCCGATCATCGGCACCCCGCGTGGCTGACGCGGGCGACGACTGCGCCCCGCGTTCAGTTCTTCGAGGCCGACATCCCGAAATACTGGGCATGGGCGCGCTCGTTCACTCTGTGCGACTCGTACTTCACCGACGTGGCGGGGCCTTCATCACCGAATCACCTGATGCTGGTCGCGGCGGCATCGCCCATCATCGAAAATCCCCACCCCGCGCCTCTGTTCGACCTGCCCACGCTCCCCGCGCAGCTGGATGCGGCACGCCTCAGCTGGGCCAATTACGGCGGTTACGTCTTCGACTACCTCAAGTACACGAACGGAAAGAACAAGAAGCAGCCGGCCGATTTTGCCGTCGACGCCGCGGCGGGCAAGCTTCCGACAGTCTCATGGGTCTACGCCGACAACGCGCTGTCGGAACATCCTCCGGACACGGCAGCGGAGCTCAAGTCGGGCTACGGGAATGTCACCAAGGGCATGGAGTGGACGGTCACGCAGGTGGCCGCAATCGTGAAAGGCGGGCTGTGGCCGAAGGTGGCGATCTTCGTCACGTTTGACGACTGGGGCGGGTGGCACGACCACGTCAACCCGCCGGAGCTGGAGAAGTGGACCGACGGAACTCAGTTTCGCTATGGCGGCCGCGTGCCTTGCCTGGTCCTTAGCCCATATGCAAAATCGGGCTTCATCTCTCACGCGAGGCACTCACACGTCAGCGTGGTCCGGTTCTGTGAGAACGGCTTCGGCCTGCCTTCGCTGAACGCGCGGACCACAGCAGACGACGGCATGGCGGATTGCTTCGACTTCAAGCAGAAGCCGCTGCCGCCACCGGCCGCCTAGTTCGCCGAGAGCTGGGTCGCGATGTCCTCCAGGCGCTCGATGTCGAGGACGCGAACGACGTTCGGCGCGGTCGCGATGATGCGATCCTCGCGCAGCTTGCGCAGCGAGCGCGCCACCACCTCGCGCACCGAACCGATGGAATCCGCAAGCTGCTGCTGCGAGGCGTGCACGACCAGCTTCCCGGAGACGAGCTGGTTGGCGCAGGCGCGATCGAGCAGGTCGAAAGCCAGCCGCACGGTGATGTCGCCGAGCGAGCGCACGGCGATGATCCGCGTGGAGTGGGCCAGCAGAGTGGAGAAGTTGATCAGCAGGGCCTGGCAGACGTCGAGATCGCGATCGATGATCGAACGCAGTAGCTTCACGTCGAGGCTCGTGACTTCGATGTCCGTGACCGCCTGGACGTAGAGGTTGATCGCCGGCCGTTTGACGAGGCCGATGGTCAGCAGCTCGCCGCGGTGGCGATAAAACGCGGTCGCCTGGCGGCCGCCTCCATCGCCGATATACACGCGGATGAGCCCGCGGTCGATCACCGCCGCGTAATTCGGGGCGTCAGGTAGGAATCCGGTGGTACCGGCCGGAGAGGTGACACGTTTCGAGCCGGCAAGCACCTGGCGACGCTTGGGCTCTTCCAGAAGGCTCAAGAATTCGACGCAATCGCTCTTCGCGGGAGCGGTGTCGGTCATCCCAACCCGGAGTGAATCGTAGCTGGCCTGAGATCGAATGCGAACCTGAGTCCACCTGGTCGAGGGCAAGATCACATGGCCGATCCGCACCATGCATCAATACCCGGTCGTACTACATGGCGGTCGTGGTGTCGAGCGCTGCCACGAAATCGAGCTCGACCGTGACGGGCGACATCACCAGCACCGTCATCGTGAAGACCGACGCCGGGTACGGGCCCGATCCGCAGAGCCACGGGACCGCGACGGTCGTCGCCGTGCTCTGCTGAGCCTGGTCACGCCCGGGTCCGTCAGATACAGCTGCAGCGTGGGCCCGAGCCACGCCACGACATCGTCGACGCGGGCTGACGCGAGCGGCTCGACCTTGACGACGTAGCGCAGCATCGCCAGGCCGATGAGCTGACTCGCGACGAGGCTGGCACGCAGCTCGGGATGGTCGACCTCGAGCGCCTTCGCGAGGCGCCCAAGCACCTCACGAGTCACGAACTCTCGCATGATCGCGGCGGCCTCCTCGTTTCCGACGATGGACCGGATGAGCCCAAGCAACGGGCTGCCGGCAGGCGAGTCCCAGGTCTCGAGAAAGAACTTCACCAGCCGGGCGCCAAGGCCGTCGAGGCCCGGCGCGAGGAGCCTCGGGATGAACTCCTTCGGGTCGACGGGAAACTCGACGGCCGCGCGGAACATGCCGTCCTTCGACTCGAAGTAATGCAGGACGAGCGCGGGGTCGACCTTGGCCTGGGCGGCGATGCCGCGGATGGTGACGCCGCCGTAGCCGACGTTGCTGAAGTCCTGGCGCGCGGCCGCCAGGATTCTTTCTTTGGTCCCTGCAGCGCCAGGCCGCCTGCCAGTTCTCGGCATTCGTTTCTTCAGTGCGCCGTCGCGACGGCCGGGACCGACTTGCGGCTCCGGCCGTTGACGGCCGCGCCGAGGAGCATGAGCGCCAGCCCGGCGACCAGCCATCCGGTGAGAACCGCGATGGGGCCGGTCAGCGGCGCGCTCTCGAAGAACAGAGCCCCTCGCATCCCGTCGTACAGCTGGCCCGCCGGCATCCAGGGCGCGAGCGCGCGGTAGAAGTCGGGCAGCAGCCGGCTTCCCACCGGACCGCCCGATGTGACGAGGCTGAGAAGGATCGCGACGAGACCCGCCAGGCCGAGGCCCGGGGCCCCTATGAGGCGGGCGCAGCCGGCAGCCACGGCGCCGACCGCGGCCGAGGCGAGCGCTGCCAGGGCGGCCGCGGTCCAGAAGCCGTCGCCGTAGCCACCGGCGATCCACGCCGCCGTGCCCATCCCAGCTAACCCGGCGAGGGCGGCGTAGCCGACGACGACGGCTGCCTGCACGGCGAGGCCGGCGTTCCTGTTGGTGGCGAGCATCACGGCTTGCACCGCCAGCGTCGAAACGAACGTCGCGACGACGACGAAGAAGAGGATCAGTCCGTGGGCGTCGCCCGATGCGAAGGGATGGACGGTCTCCACGGTCAGGGCCGCGCCCTGGGCCTGGAAGGCGTTCGTGAATGCGGCGGTCATGACACCCGTCGCCGCGTCGCCCGCCGCGCCCGCGACGACGAGGTGCGGGGTTTGGCCGAGGATGAGCACGCCGTCGACGGTCCGCGCGTCTAAGGCCGCACGTGCGTCTTGTTCACTCGCGTAGGTCGTGAATTGGAATGCGCCGGGGGCGGCGGTTCCAAATGATGTGGCGAGCTGCTGCGTGGCCTGTGCCGGGCCGACCAGGCCGACGGGGATGTCGTGAGGCTGGGGGTTCTTGATCGCGGTGCCGATGAGGAAGATCAGCGCCACCAGGATCACGAGCCCTCCGATCACGGGTCTCAGCGCTAATTCGAGCTGCTTCATGCGCGTCCCTCCACCTCATGAACTTAATTCAACGCGTGATGAATTCTACTGCTGATGAATTGTTGAAGTCAAGGGACGGACTGGGAAAAGGGAGTGAGGGCGGGGCCCTGGTGGCCTCGGATGCGCTGCAGAAATTGTTTTGCAAAATCGGCGTGTAAAGGACCTTGCCCAAACATTTGTTTGGTATAATTCTTGGTGTGGAGTACGCCGGTGTGAGCTTCGAAAACCAGGACCTCGCCAAGGCCCTCCAGAACGAGATTTGCATGAGCTCGGCTCACGTCCACGCGACGATGGCGAAGGTCGCCAAGGCCTGCGCGAAGTTCGATGAGATCGGCGGTTGGTGCGACGGAGGGATTCGGTCGTTTTCGCACTGGCTGACGGTCAACGCCGGCTTCAATGAGCACACGAGCGGGGAGCTGCTGCGGGTGGGCCAGGCTTTGAATTCGCTGCCCAGAATCGACGAGGCATTCGCTGCCGGGCAGCTCTCCTTCGACAAGGTGCGACAGGTCACCACGGTGGCGACGCCGGCGACCGAGCACATCATGTTGG
>DASPYG010000151.1:0-5045 GCA_035636885.1 Candidatus Nitrosopolaris sp. | reverse complement strand
CTTGAGCACCGGGCACCCTTTCGCCAGCTCGATCCCCTCGCTCAGCGAAGCCGCCTTCAGGATCGAGTAGCCGGTCGCCCCGGTGCCGGCCGAAACGTCGTGGACCGACCCGTCACTCGAGATGCTCTTCGCCTTCGGGCTGACCGGGTTGCCCGGATCGACCACCGCCGGCCCGAGCTTGCCGAACCAGGCTCCCCAGGCATCCATCACCTTGCTGCGCTCCGCGTCCGATGCGGGTGGCGCGCCGCCGCCGTTGTATACGAGCAGGAAATTCGCCATTCGCCGTCTCCTCGTGCAGTTTTGTCGGCCGTGGTGGCCGTACTGCTAGAGACGACGAACCAGGAGACGAGAAATCGACAAGAACGAGGTCGAAACGAGCCGGGTTAGCAGCCCACCCAACCGACGAGCTGCTGGACCTTGATCTGGTCGAGGCCCCGCACTATCCCTCGACTGCCGAGCCGGAGCATCGGAAGGAGCTCGCCATCGAGGTCCTCCCACTCCCGCCTGGCGGTCGGGTCCTGGCTGACCGACCGGTATTCGAACGCGACGCCCATCTCGCTCAGCAGGTCGGCCATCGCGGCCGAGTCGCGCGAACCGTCGGCGCCATAGAGAACGGCGTCTGATGCCCCGTTCGCCTGTTCATTCATCTCGCCCACCGTACGGTCACACTAGATATAAAGCAAATCAATTGTGCTGATCGCAGGCATAAGAAGAGCCGATAGCTCCACATGTCGCGATCGGCGGTCTTGTGATGACGGCGAGCGATCAGGATGGCCCCGGTGGGTTCGAAAGGCGCAAGCCAGACGATTCGCCGGGGCCACTTTTCTTGTTCCCGGCCTGCCAAGGGTGCCCTTCGCTGCCGGGCTGAGCGACTCCTCGCGGCCGATCAAAGCAAACTCGCACGGGTACATGTTCGACACCTCTCCGTTACCTAAATAGGGGAGATTGGCCAGAAACGGCCGAACTCCCCACTACGCGCCTTCGATGATTCGGACGGACACGATCGGGTGCGCGCGAACCTCGGCATGCAAGGCCGCGCATGCCCTACGTGTCGCGGTCCAGAGGTTTCAATGACGATGGCGAACAAGCAACCCGTTAGGGTTCTGATCGTTGAGGATCAACAGGTAGTCGCCGACGCGTTGCGAGAGTTGATCGATGACCAGCCAGACATGCTGGTGGTGGGTGCCGCAGGCTCAGTTGCGGAGTCGCTTTCATGCGCCGCCGAGTTGCGTCCCGACATAGTGCTGCTGGATTACAGGTTGCCAGATGGCAATGGTGCTGACGCAGCCTCCACAATTCGCCGGTTGCAACCCACTGCAAGGCTCATCTTCGTCACCCGCGATGATCGCGAGAAGACTCGCTTGGCGGCGTTCGAAGTAGGGGCTAAAGCCTTCGTCCCCAAGTCGAAGGCGGCAACCGAGCTGGTCGGAACGATCCGCGCTGTGGCCGCTGGAGGGTCGCTGATGCAGCCACCAACGAAGAGTACGGGTTGAGGCGACCAATGCATGACCTTCGATCAGCCACGAGGCGGTCATGAGCTAATCGGGGCGGAGCCGATCGTAGAGGCCGCATTCGAGCAGCGGTCGACCCCCGTCCAATGGCCGAGCGCAAGGCAGTCAACCGACGGCGCGAATTTCGGCGCAGCATGCTTGACCGCCGCGTCGTTTCGGCTCATTAAAGGAAGAACCGTCTCTTTCTGTCGGGCTAGTAGGCGCGACATCACCTCGGAGAGTCGAACGCTGGCGAAAACGTTCGGCCGCCCCAGGCCGCGGTGTGTCGAGGTCGCAAGGCAGTCATGGTGCGGGCCATCCGCAAGCCGGAGCGATGCTCCCATGCCACCTCAGCCCTAACTGACTCCGCGTGGCGATTGTGAGGTCCGTTGCGGTCGACAAGGTGGCGCACCTCGATCGGTGCCAATTCTGAAGAGCGCCCGACCAAACATATCGGGCTGGAGCGACCGTTCGCGCAACTGTGCTCGTTATCAGTTATGCCGAAATTGCTTAAGCACTCACCAGAGAGCAACGCTGCTGGTGCTTCAGTGCGCCATAGGCATGATTCCTCGTGGCCAGCATCTGCGGATTGGCCCGATTTACGAAACCACCTGGTCAACACACACGGGGAACCCGCAGACGAGATCGACGATTTGGAGTCATACGTCGATGGAACGACCGGACGACGCAGACACGCGGAAGAGCGACACCGAGCATTGCACCGCCGGCTACCGCCGGCTCCATAGTTTGCAAGCGTACGTGTTCAGCCAGCCCAAGATGGAACGGAATTGCCCTGGGCACTTTGGAGACCCTGGAGTTGGGTTTCTCGTCCGCATTCCCTGGCCATGGCCAACCCTGACGCAGTCGCCGCCACAAGAACCGAGGTCTTCGGGTAAAACCGAGGCTTTTGCTTAGAGAGTCTGCAGGCCAATTCAGCAATCCTGCAAATCCATCCTCAGCAAGCGTCTTCGCGGGTCCGTTAACTGTGCTACTGGCGGTACATGCCTATCGGAGCGGCGGTCCTGAAGCCGCCCTCAACTTGGCGATGCTGAATACGAAGGCGTCAAGTGGAGGTTGGCAGGGGCGGAAGGATTCGAACCCTCGGCCCTCGGTTTTGGAGACCGATGCTCTGACCAGGCTGAGCTACGCCCCTAGCGGCCGAAGGCAAGGTTAGCATCGTCCGATGGCCGCCTTCCTCGACCGCGCGGGGACGGCTCCCGAGAACCTGCCGGTCCTCCTCGTCGGGGACGTCCACGGCGACCTCGAGCGGCTCTTCGAGGCGCTCGGCCCCTACCCAGCCGACCGATGGCACACGGTGTTCGTCGGCGACCTGGTTGATTACGGGATGTTCGGTGTCGGCGCCCTCCGCTACGCGCGTGACCGGCCTAACACCACGATGCTCCTCGGCAACCACGAGGTGGCGATGCTCTGGGCGCTGCGTGATGCGTCGCGCGTCGGCTTCTGGATGTCCATCGGAGGCCAGGAGCATGACCTCGCAGAGCTCGCCCGGGACGCTCCGCTCCAAACATGGGTGAGCGAGCGGCCCGCGATGATCCGACTGGTGGACGCAACGTTGGTGCAGCACTGCGGGCACGATGGGTATTCGCAATGGATCGATAACAACGCGAGCGATGCTGTCGATTCGATCAACGCTCGCGCGCGCGATCTATTGATACATGAGGGCGAGCCCGAGCTGTGGGACGTCCTGAGCGCCAAAAACGTATTCGAGCAGCAGCCTGAACGGCTACAGAGGTGGCTGCAAGCAACCAATAGTCGCCGCGTTGTGTTCGGCCACACTCCTCACGGTGGACGGAGGCCGGCCGTCTATCACGAAGGCAAAGCCATCAATGTCGACGGATTGCTCAGCAAGTTTCATGCGAAGCATCGACGCATCGCGCCGATTGGCGCCTCCGTCACACCCCTGGAGGCTTTAACCTAGAAAGCGCATGGCCCAAGTGCTGACTCAGACCAAGCCGCCTGCCACCAGCAGCTCCGGAAAGGCCATGATCAGCGCGGCGCGTATTTCGCGCCGGGTCCGTTTTCTCGGCCGCCAGATCTCCGATGCATACGCTGACATCGAGACGCCGCTCGTCATGCTCGTAATCCTCAAGGGCGCCACGGTTTTTGCGGCCGACCTTCTGCGCAGCCTTCGCGTTCCGGCCGAGCTCGAGTTCGTGCGCGCAGCGAGCTACGGCGCGGGCGTTGCCAGCAGCGGGAGGGTGAAGTTGGCCCACATGGTCGAGGGCACGTTCGCAGAGAGACATGTGCTGCTGGTCGAAGACATCGTCGACTCGGGTCGCACGGCTGAGGCTGTCACCAAGCGCGTGCACCAGGCGAAGCCGGCGTCGCTACGGCTCGCGGCCTTGCTGGACCGGCCCGCCCGCCGCGTGGTCGACGTGAAGATCGACTTCCGCGGCTTCGTCATCCCCGACCGCTTCGTCATCGGCTACGGCCTCGACTATGCGGGGCTCTATAGAGAGCTGCCCGACATCCACTCCCTGGGTTAGGCAACCACCGCCGGCCGGCATACCTTGCACGGCCTGAACCCGGCGGCGCGCGCGCTTGCCTCGTCGCGCAGCCACACGATGTTCTTCTCCAGCGCGTGGCGTCCTGTGTAGCAGGTCGGGAAGCAGAAGATTTTCGTCGACTTCATGCCCTGGTAGCGATACCCGGAGCTGGCCATCTCCTGCAGCCTCTGCAGGCGCACGCCCTCCAGGGTGAGGATGGCGCGCTTCGCCTCCGGGCCGCCGCCCCCGTAGTTCCCGATCTTCCCGTCGGTGCGCACCACCCGATGGCAGGGGATGAAGTAGGGGATTGGATTGTGGGCGAGGGCGGTGCCCACGGCGCGGACCGCCGCGGGATGGCCGATCTCACGCGCGACCCAGCCATAGGGCCGCACCTCGCCGCGCGGGATCTCGCGCGTCTTGCGCAGCACCGCCTGCGAGAACGGGGTCAGGCCGCGCAGGTCGAACCGCATCCGGCGCTTGCCGTTGAGCTCATCCTGGATCTTGGCGGCCAGCTCGCGGGGCGCGACGGCCCGCGAAAGCGGCCTCCCGACGTCCTTGCGGAACCACGCCTCGAACTCCTCGGCCGAGGCCGACCGCGCGGCCGCCGATACACCCTGCCGGTTCCAGGCGACATAGACGTCGCCCAGCACGGTCTCGAATCGCGCGTACGAGTCGGATACGCCCACCTGCGCCAGCACGCGGTCGGCAAAGCCGGCCGGCGCCTTGACGTCGCCCAGCCTCTTCAAGTCAGTCGTCAGCGCGATCATCTTCGTCTCCTCTGAGTAATTTCAGCCCGCGGTGCACATTGGCCTTTACGGTTCCCACCGGCTGGCCGAGCGCCTCGGCCACCTCCGCATAAGAAAGGTCGCGAACATGCCGGAGCACCACGGCTTCCCGATATCGAATCGGCAGCTCGGCCACTCTTGTCGCCAGCTCGTCGATCTGCATCCGCTCCATCACGTGCGCCTCGGGTCCCGGCGAGCGATCCGGCTGGCTTCCGTTCAGTTCCACAACCTTCGGCCGCACGCCTCGCACCCGGTTCCGCACG
>DASPYG010000150.1:0-43202 GCA_035636885.1 Candidatus Nitrosopolaris sp. | reverse complement strand
GAGGCCGGTGTGAAGGAATGCACGAAATAGAAGTAGGAGCGGTCGATGATGCCCCGCCACAGCGGTGAAACGTCGGTCTGCGTCACTCGGCACCACCCGATCACCGGGATGCGCTTGCTCTGCGTCACCTGCACCACTCGGCCGTCGAGCAACCCCAGTCCCTCGTGGCGGCCGTGCTCCATCGACTCCTCGAACAGCAGCTGATAGCCCAGGCAAACGCCGAGCACGGGCTTTCCTTTCTTGGCGAGCTCCACCACTCGACGCCCGAGACCGCTCGCGACGAGCCTGTCCAGCGCGGGCGCGAACGCCCCGACTCCTGGCAGCACCAGGCCGTCAGCGTGTTGCAGGTCGTCCTGGTCGGCGGTCAGTTTCGGAGTCGCACCGACGTGAATCAGCGCTCGCTCGACCGAGCGCAGATTGCCCACCCCGTAATCGACGATCGCGATCATCCAAGCAAGCCCTTGGATGAGGGGACGCCGCGGCCGCCCTCAACAGCCATGGCCTGCCGCAAGGCGAGTCCCAGCGCCTTGAAAGTCGCCTCGGCGATGTGGTGCCGGTTGCGCCCGCGGATCACGTCAACGTGGATCGTGGCGCCGAGATGAATGGCGAGCGCCTTCCAGAACTCTTCGAGCACCTCTGATTCGAGCGTTCCGATCCGCCCCCGCAGAGTCACGTTGTAGGACAGATACGGGCGTTTGCCCAGGTCGACGACGACGCGCGCGAGCGTTTCGTCCAGCGGAGCGTATGCAGAAGCAAAACGAGTGATTCCGGCCCGGTCTCCAAGGGCGCGGGACAGCGCCTGGCCGAGGACGATGCCCGCGTCCTCGACGAGGTGATGCGTGTCGACGTGCACGTCACCGCCACCTCGGAACGTGAGGTCAAAGCCACCGTACCGAGCCACCTGCTCGAGCATGTGGTCGAGGAAGGCGAGTCCCGTCGCAACCTTGACTCTTCCCCGTCCCTCGAGAGCGACGCGCGCCGTGAGCTGCGTCTCCTTGCTCTTGCGGGCGACCTCCGCGGCCCTGCTACTCAAGGCGCACCTCCACTGCATGCGCGTGCGCGCTCAAGCCCTCGAGCTCGGCAAGGCGCACGCAGGCCTCGCGAAGCATCTCGAGGTCGCCCCGATTGAGGCTCAAAACGCTGCTGCGCTTGAGGAAGGTGTGCACCCCGAGCGGAGATGCAAACCGCGCGGCTCCGGAGGTGGGCAGCGTGTGGTTGGGTCCCGCCGCGTAATCGCCGAGCGGGACGGTGGCATATGGCCCGACGAAGACTGCGCCGGCATTCTCGACCTGCGTGGCCAGGCGCGCCGCATCTTCCGTCACGATCAGCAGGTGCTCAGGCGCGAAGTCGTTCGCCAGGTGTACCGCCTGTTCCAGGTTGTCGGCCACGATCAGGCAGCAAGTCGCAGCCTCGATGATCTGGGCCCGCTCCAGGCCGCTGACAAGGCTGCGCAGCTCCTCCTCGACGCGGTCCGCCAGCGCGGCCGAATCAGTGACCAGCACCGCCCACGCAAGCGGGTCGTGCTCGAGCTGGGCGGCCAGGTCCGCGGCCACGAAATCGGGCCGGGCGTCTGAGTCCGCGATGACCATCACCTCGGTCGGCCCCGCGATGCCGTCGACGCCGACGGCGCCAAACACCTCTTTCTTCGCCAGCGTCACGTAGATGTTGCCGGGTCCGGCGACGACATCGACACGCGGAATCGAAGCGGTGCCGTAGGCCAGCGCCGCGATGGCCTGCGCCCCGCCCACCCGATACACCGCGTCGACGCCCGCGATGTGGGCCGCCGCGAGGATGGCCGCGGGCACGCTTCCGTCCGCGCGCGGCGGCGTAGCGAGCACAACTTCAGGCACCCGCGCGACACGCGCCGGGATGACGGTCATGAGCACGGTGGATGGATACGATGCGCGGCCTCCAGGGGCATAGACGCCCGCACGCTTCACCGGCCTGGTGAGCAGCTTCAGCCCCGGGGTGCCGGTGCTCGCGGGCTGCGCCTGCCTGGCGTGGAAATCCCTGATCCGCTCGGCGGCGAACTCGAGGGCGGCGCGATCCGCCGGTTGGAGGCGCTTGGCAGCCGCGGCCAGGTGCTCCCCCGGCACCTCGAAGGTTTCGGTTTCCTGCGGCGCCCAACCGTCGAACCGCCGGCCGTAATCGCGCAGCGCCGCATCCCCCTCCGCGGCCACCCGCGCGCAGATCTCGGCCACGTCCGTTCGCTCCTTCGCGAACTGGGAGAGATCAAGCCGCCTCCGCGAAAGCGGCGAGTCGAGCCAGGATCCGACGTCAAATCGCTTAATCGTCATCAGCCGCAGCCTCTCGAACTCGCGCCACCATCGCCTGGACCGTGTCCGTCCGCGTTTTGAGGCTGGCCTGGTTGCCGATGAGGCGGGCGGTGGACGAGCCCAGCGTCGCCGCGATCCGGAGGCGGTTCTCCCGCAGCGTTCGCCCACTCGCCGTCAGGTCCACGATGCCGTCGACCAGGCCCACCTGAGGCGCCAGCTCAACCGAGCCGTGCAGCGTCACGACCTCGACGGCCTGGCCGCGGCTTTCGAACCAGGCCGCGGTCGTCCTGGGCAGCTTGGTCGCCACGCGCATCAGCGGCGGCCACGTTTCGGGCCCATCGAGCTTCGAGTCGTCCGGCACCGCCAGGACCAGGCGGCAGGGTCCGAAGTGCAGATCCACCAGCTCGTAATGGGAGCCGTTCGATTCCCACAGCACGTCCTTGCCGACGATGCCAAGGTCGGCCGCGCCGTGGTCGACATATGCGGGGACGTCGGCCGGGCGGACGAGGATCACGCGCACGCCCGAACGCTCGACCAGCAATCGCCTTCCGAGCTCGGCCGCGCTCAGGCGCACCACCCCGGCACGTGAGAGAAGCCGAAGCGCGCCTGGAAGCAGCACGCCCGTGGGGATGGCGATCGAGAAATTACCCTCCCCGCTGCGGGGGGAGGTCTGGAGAGTGGCGCGCGGCTGCTTGCCCTTCGCGGGAGTCATACCAGCGATCCTGCCAGCCGGGCCGCGACCTGCTCTGGCGGCAGCGACCGGGTGCGTCCCCCGCGGGCGGTCCAGGCGACCTTCGCCGCGCCGCGGCACTGGATGAGATTTTCGGCGCCAACCGCACGCCACCACGCCCGCGCGTCGCGGTCGGGTCTCGACTCGGTGTCGACCACAGCCCTCATTCCGAACAACCGCAGTGTCGACCCCAGGCGCATGGCAACGTCGAGGCCGGCGCCAGTCCACGCGACCGCGGCGTGGATGCGGGGCACCGACGGCAAGCGGGCGCCGCTCAACAGCTCCCACACCAGGTCGAGCTGAATCACAAACCCGGTGGCCGGGGCCGGGCGGCCAAAACGAGCCAGCAGGCGGTCGTACCGGCCGCCCTGCGCGACCGGCCGCCCGAGGTCCTGCCCATAGCCTTCGAAGATGACGCCCGTGTAGTAGTCGAAGTCGCGGATCGCGCCGAGGTCGAGGCCGACCACCGCGCCCAGGCCGTGCGCGACCAGCAGCTCGCGCACCCGCGCCAACTCCGCCAGGGCTTTCTCCGAGCGCCGGTTGCGGACCAGTCCGCCGGCGGCTTCGAGAATCTCCGGGCCGCCACGAAGCGCCGGGAACCGCAGCAGAAGCTCGTGCTCCGCGGAACGAAGTGGAGTCTGCGACAGCAGGTCCTCGAGGGCCACGAAATCTCGCGCGGCGAGGGCGCTGCGTACGCCGGCCTTTATAGCCGCCGGCAGCCGGACGGCGTCCATGATGCCCTGGAAGAACTCCGCGTGCCCGACGTCGACCTGGTAGCGGCGCAGCCCGGCGGCCTCGAGGCAGCGCGCGGCGAGCGCGATCACCTCGGCGTCAGCGATTGGACCCGACGCCCCCACCAGCTCCGCACCGACCTGGTAGGTCTCGCGTCGCTGATGAAACCGACCCTCGTCGGCTGACAGCACCGGGCCCGCGTAGCACATCCGCAACGGCAGCGCCGCCGAGCGGAGCTTGCCGGCGACGAGTCGCGCGACTGGAATGGTCCGCTCGCCCACCAGCGCCAACAGCTCGCCGCGTGCGTCGCTGAACTTGAACAGGCGGCGCCGCTGCTCTGCGTTGAGACCCAGCTCGAGCACATCGATGCTTTCGACCATCGGCGTGACTACGTGCCGGTAACCCCAGCGCCGCATCTCTTCGAGCAGCGATTCCTGTGCGCTGCGCATCGATTCCGCCTCTTCAGGCAGCAGGTCGCGAAAACCGGGCACGCCACCGAGCTGCGGCGCCGAGTTACGGTCGGTGAAGAGACCTCCGGGCTCGGGCCACTGGCGGCTGTTCAGCGCTCACTCGTCTTCGTCCTCATCGTCATCGTCGCCGTCGTCGGCGTCCTCGCTGAAGTCGAGGGGCTCGGCCTCGTCCTCGACCGCGTGCATGCCCTCTTCCAGGTCCTCGCCGGCCGGCGTCCCGGCGACCAGCGCCCCTTCCTCTTCGTCCTCGGCGAAGACCTCGACCTCACGCGCAAGCAGGCTTTCCTTCGTGTAGGGCCGGAACTCAACCTCGCGCTTGCGACGCATCGGGAAGCTCGGTTTGCCCACAAACCGGGGGTCCTGGTACGTCTCGCGGACGATGAGCTTGACCGCGCTGCCCTCGCAGGAGGTGACACCTGCCTGGTAGCGATTGCCACCACGCATGAACTTGATCAGGCGGCGGGCGAGCTTCGCTTCGAGCAGTCCGAGGCGCACGCCGCGCGACGTTTCCGCGGCAATGCCGTCGCCTTCGATGCGCAGCTCGGCGACGTCTCCTGCCGCGACCTTGGAGCAGATGTCGGGAGCGCTGCTCTCGAGCGTGGTAATGATCGTCTTCCCCATCTCCTCGACGAATAGGTTGAGGTCGACCCGCGTGCCGCCTGCCTTGAGTCCTTCCTTCTGGTGCAGCAGCGTGTTGATGCGGGCCGCGTTTTTCTTGGCGATCGAGTTCATCGGGTTGAGCTTCAGAGCCGCCTCGTACGCCGATTTCGCGTCCTTCAGCTTGCCCAGCTCGGACAGCGCCTTACCGAGTCGGTTCTGCGTCTCCTCGTCGGCGCCGAAGCTGTCGATGATGAATTTGTTGAGCTTGACGGCGTCGTCCCATTTGCCCGCGATGGCGAGTTGAACAGCATCGTCCGAATACTGAGAGCGGGGCTTGAGATGTTCGCTGGACTCGGTCTTCAACGGGCGCGCTCCTATGACCTGGTTAGGTGAAGGGAACGAGTATAGAGAGTACGAGCTACCTCCACTCGGTGCGTGGCGGCGACAATCTGCACGGTGGCACCGGGAAGGTCGCGAGCGCTGGCGGTTTCGGGTGTGGTGGCGCTCGCATTGACCAGCGCTTGCTCGGGTGGGACGCCGCCCAACGTGATCAAGATCGGCGTGGACCTGCCTCTCGCCGGCACCGATGGACGGGCTGGGATGCCGGTTCTCAACGGCGTGCAGTTCTTCGTCGACCGGCACCCGACGCTGGATGGCTTCACCGTCCAGATCAGCGCCCGCGACGACACGGTCGACGGGGCGGACGATCCGTTGCGTGGAGCCGCCAACCTCAACGCTCTTGTTGCGGACCCGCTCGTTTTCGGCGTGATCGGTCCATTCGATTCCAGCATCGCGCGTAAGACCATCCCGATCGCCAACACGGCCCACCTCGCCCTGGTCAGCCCGACCGTTAGCAGCCGCTGCCTGACCAAAGACCCCTATCTGCCGGCCGATCTCAGCCCCAGCCGCACGGCCGTGACGTGCACCGCGGCCGGGCTGCCGACGCCTGCCGAGCTCCGGCCGACGGGCACCAACACCTTCTTTCGGCTCGCGACGACCGACGACCTGCAGGGACCCGCGGCGGCCGACTTCACGTACAAGAACCTGCTGCTGCGCCGTGTGGCTGTGCTCTCGGATCACGAGGCTTATGGGCAGGCGCTCGCCGCGGGCTACACGACAAGGTTCGAGAAAGATGGCGGGAGCGTGGTTGCGATCGTCGACTTCGACCCCAACCGCAGCACCGACCTCAGGACGTTCTTGCGTAGCGCCAAGGCGGACGGCGCCCAGGCCATCTATTACGGCGGCGTCACCCGCAATCACGGCTGCGTGATTCGGGCGCAGATGGCGTCGGTGTTCGCGGCCGGTGAGGCGGTGCCCTACATCGGAGGCGATGGCATCGCGCAGGACCCGGATTGCATTCGCCACGCCGGCGCCAATGCGATCGGCATCTACGCGACCGTCCCCACCGCGATTCCCGACACGATCGCCAGCGCGCAGCCGGTCATCACCGCCTTCAAGGCACGACACCACAACGCGACCGACTACGGCTCATACACCATCGCCGCCTACGATTCCGCGGGCGTGATCTATGCGGCCATCGACGGCGCGCTCAAGGGCTCCGGCGGCAAGCGGCCGACCAGGGCGGCCGTCGTCGCCCAGCTCGCCGCGACCTCGGCCTTCACAGGCGCAAGCGGGACTTTCGGTTTCGATCGGGCCGGCGACACCACGGAGCGGCTCGTCACTGTATTCGAGGCGCGCAGCGCTGATCCGTCTCAGCCTTGGGCGCTTGTAACCGCGGTGGATTACAGCGCAACACTCCCATATTGATATAGCGCCGCAGTCATGGACGGCGAGGGTGCCGGAGGCCGCGCCACACGGTGCTTGACTTCGAGGCAGGCACAAGTCGATAGTTCAGCACGGAGTAGTGGTTCGGCCACCCCATGTGGCCGCATTCGCCGCCGGCGCACTCTCGCCCCGACTCGTGTTGGGAAGAGGGCGGCGAGTGAGGGGAGGCGTCCGCCAGAGGGATTCCGGCCTCCCGACAACACAAGGGGGAACCATATGGTTCGAGCTAGGGGACTCGCAGTCCTCACCGTTGCGGTATTCGTCGGGCTTGCCTGTGGAGGCAGCAGCGGCGGCGGCACTGGGTCAAAAGGCACCATCAAGATCGGATCTGACCTTCCGGTCTGCACGGCCGGCGGCCAGTCGACCGCGAACGGCGTCAAGTTCGCCATCGATCAGAAGAACAGCTCTGGCGGGGTCAACGGCTACACCATTTCGTATCAGAGCTTCGACGACTGCCGGCAGGCGGCCTATTCGGCCGACGCCGGTGTCGAAAACGTCCAGAGCATGCTGGGCGACCCCAAGTTCCTGGGCATGATCGGGCCCTACAACTCCGCTGTGGCCAAGGCCGAGATCCCGATCACGGCTCCGCAGCACTTCACGATGGTCAGCCCGTCCAACACCAACCCATGCCTGACCAAGGACCTGCCGACCTGCTCGTATCACCCGCAGGACCTGCGCGCAGGCCAGGCCAACAACTACTTCCGCGTCGTGACCACAGACGACTACCAGGGTCCTGCCATGGCGACCTACGCCTACAAGACCCTCAACATAAAGAACGTCGGCGTGCTTGACGACAGCACCGTTTTCGGCGTCGGCATCGCCGACACCTTCTCTGCGCAGTTCAAGACGTACGGCGGCACCGTGACGCGCAGCAGCTATAAGAAAGAGCAAACGAGCGACTGGCGCTCCATCCTGCTCAAGTTCAAGGCCGCGGGGGCGACCGGTGTCTACGTCGGCGGCACGGACGACCAGAACATCTGCATCCCTAGGGCGCAGATGAAGCAGATCGGCTGGGACGTCCCCTACATGGGCGGTGACGGCATCGAGACCCCCGACTGCATCAACCAGGCGGCGGGCAACGAGGTCAACATCAACGCCACGTCGGCAGGCGCCGACGCCACCCAGATCCCGGGCGCGAAAGGCACGATTGACGCGTTCCGCAAGGCCTTCACGGGCCCCAACGACTTCGGCGGATACACCATGCAGGCGTACGACGCCGCCAACGCGCTGATGGCAGCCATCGGCCGGGCGGTCAACGACGCCAACGGCAGCACGCCGACCCGTGACCAGGTCCGCGCCGAGATGGCCAAGACCAAGGGCTTCGTCGGCGTAATCGGCACGTACGACTTCGACCAGAACGGCGACAACAGCCTCAAGATCGTTTCCATCTACACGGTCCAGGCAGTGTCCGACCCGGCGGCGTCCACTGGCGTCTGCGGCAAGACCGCGGCCAAGGACTGCTTCATCTGGAAGGCGCAGTTCGACTTCGCGAAGGGCGCCTAGCCAAGCGACTGAAACAATCGAGGGAGGAGGCCACCACGGCCTCCTCCCTGCATAACTGAAGGAGGGGACGCTGGACGCGGGCGCATTCGTAGCCGGAGCTGCCAGGCTAAGACGGGCGTGGTTGGGCCGGATCGGCATGAGCGTCGGCGACCTCGGCTTCTTCCTCATCGTCGGCGTCGCACTTGTGCTGCTTGCAGGCGAGGCGGTCGCCCACCCCAGCCAGTTCGCCCAGGTCCTCGTCTTCGGCCTGGCCGACGGGGCGATCTACGCCCTGGTCGCACTCGGCTACACGATGGTCTACGGCATCATCGAACTGATCAACTTCGCGCACGGGGACGTGTTCACGCTGGGCGCTTACGTCGGTGCAACCCTGATGGCTTTCTTCGCCGGCGCGAGCGAGGACTCGTTCCTGATCGCGAACGTGGTTGCGCTCCTGATCACGTTCCCGGTCGTGATGCTGATCATGGGCGCGGTCAACATCACGATCGAACGTGTCGCCTACCGGCCGCTGCGCAACGCGCCACGTCTCGCGCCGCTGATCACGGCCATCGGCATGTCGTTCCTGCTCGAGGGGATCATGTTCCTGTGGCACGGCCCGGCCACCGTGCACGTGCCCGACCTGCTGCCGCACGGAGCGGGTTACCAGACCACCGTCGGCGGCGTCTTCATCGCGTTCAAAGACGTTTTCGTAGTCGTGGCCGCGGCGATCCTGGTGACACTGCTCGCCGTGTTCATCAATCGGAGCAAGCTCGGCAAGGCCATGCGGGCCACGGCGCAGGACCGTGACGCCTCACAGCTGATGGGCATCAACATCAACCGCACGATCGCGGCCACGTTCTTCATCGGCGCGGTCCTCGCCGGCGCCGGGGGCATGATCTGGGGCCTCTACTTCAACACGATCACGTACAACCTCGGATTTCGAACCGGCCTTGTCGCGTTCACGTCCGCGGTCTTCGGCGGCATCGGAAACATCCCCGGGGCAGCCCTGGGAGGCATGGTCATCGGCCTGACCGCGGCGTTCAGCGACAACTACATCGGCTCGAAGTGGACCCAGGTCGTCATTTTCGGAATCCTTATCGGCGTCCTCGTCTTCCGGCCGACAGGGCTCCTGGGTATGCGGGTGCCCGAGAAGTGAGCGAGCCCACCACGGTCAAGAAACCCGGCTCGGTGTGGAGCCGCCTGCACCTGCGTGAGCGGATCAAGGACCGGGACACGGCCATCTATGGCGTTCTCCTGGTGGTCGCGCTGGTGTGGCCGATGTCCACGTATTACGCAACCGGCAGCTCTTTCCTCACGTCGCAGGCCGCTCACGCGGGCACGTGGGTGCTGCTCGCGATCGGGCTCAACGTCGTGGTCGGCTTCGCCGGTCTGCTCGACCTTGGTTATGCGGCGTTCTTCGCCATCGGGGCGTACTGCTACGCCTTGTTCGCCTCCTTTCAGCTCCAGTCTTCGCCTCTCCACCATGCCTATCACCTGCCGTTCTGGCTGATGCTGTTCGTCGGGATGTTCGTGGCTGCCGCCGCGGGCGCCATCCTCGGCTTCCCTACGCTCAGGCTGCGCGGCGACTACCTCGCCATCGTCACCCTCGGCTTCGGTGAGATCGTCCCCCAGCTGTTCCTGAACCTCGACCAGTGGACCGGCGGCATCAACGCGATCGGCAGCATCGACCAGCCTTCCTTGCCGGGCTGGATCACCGGACCATGGGCCGGCGCGAACAGCATCGGGATCATTCCGAACTTCAACTTCTCATATGACCCCACCGCGTATTACGTCCTGGTCGTGATCATGATCATCACCGCAGTCATCCTGGTCACCAACCTCCACCGCTCGAGATTGGGCCGGGCATGGATGGCGATCCGCGAGGATGAGGTGGCGGCCGCCGCCATGGGCATCAACACGGTGACGACCAAGCTCCTGGCCTTCGCCATCGGCGCGTCGTTCAGCGGCTTCGCGGGCGCCTACTACGGCGCCAGCTTCGGCCTGGTCAGCCCAGACAGCTTCCTGTTCGTCGTTTCGATCACGGTGCTGGTGATGGTGGTGCTGGGCGGCATGGGCAACATCACCGGCGTCATCGTCGGCGCGATCGCGATCTACTTTGTGCTCAACAACGTCCTGGTTTCACTGCCGACCAACGCCGAGTCGCTCGCAAACGCACTGGGCCTGGGATTCCTGACCAAGACGAACGGTGACTGGCCTGGACTCGCCGAGGAGGCGCGACGCTTGCAGTTCCTCCTTTACGGACTGATCCTGGTCGGCATGATGCTGCTGCGCCCCCAGGGCCTGTTCCCGAGCCGGGTCCGCGAGCAGGAGCTGAAGCACGACGCCGTGCTCGATGAGGAGACCGTGATCGAACAGGTTCACGCGACATGATCGACCAGAAAGTGGCCGCCGACAACGTCCTCGAGCTGACCGACCTGAGCAAGCGCTTCGGGGGGCTTCTGGCGGTCGACAGCGTGAGCCTCAACATCAAGCGAGGCGAGGTCTTCGCCCTCATCGGCCCCAACGGTGCCGGCAAGACCACGCTCTTCAACTGCGTCACCGGCCTGTACCAGCCGACCAGCGGCAAGGTGATGTTCGATGGCAAGGACATCACCGGGTCCAAGCCGCACCAGGTGGCACGCCTGGGTATCGCACGGACGTTTCAGAACATCCGGCTCTTCGACTACATGTCCGCCCTCGACAACGTGCGCGTAGGACATCACGTCCGGATGAAAGCCAAGATGTGGGATTCGCTCTTCAAGTTGCCGTGGGAGCGTAAGGAAGAAGCGCTCATCACCGAGAAGTCGATGGACCTCCTGCGTTTCGTCGGCATCGCTCGCCAGGCCAACAAATACGCACGCAACCTGCCTTACGGGCAGCAGCGGCGCCTCGAGATCGCCCGCGCGCTCGCCACGCAGCCGAAGCTCCTGCTGCTCGACGAGCCTGCCGCCGGCTTCACCCCGCAGGAGAAGGTAGAGCTGATGGCCCTGGTCAAGAAGATCCTCGCTCGCGGCATCACCGTTTTTCTGATCGAGCACGACATGAAAGTGGTCATGGGCATCTCTGAGCGGATCGTGGTGCTCGACCACGGCGAGAAGATCGCGGAGGGTCCACCCGAAGAGGTCCGCAAGGACCGTCGCGTCATCGAGGCCTACCTCGGCAAGAGCGCCTAGTGATGGCCTAGTCTGTGGCGCTCCTTGAGCTGAAGGAAGTCAGCGCGTTCTACGGCCGCATCCAGGCCTTGCGCAACGTGACGTTGGAGGTAGACCAGGGCGAGGTTGTGGCCCTCATCGGATCCAACGGAGCCGGCAAGACCACCACCTTGCGAACGATCTCCGGCCTCATGCATCCCGCCGGCGGATCCATCAGCTTCGATACGCGCGACATCACGACCACGGGTCCCGAGACGATCGTCCAGCGCGGTATCTGCCAGTCACCGGAAGGCCGGCGCCTGTTCGTGAGAATGTCGGTGCAGGACAACCTGATGATGGGCGCATACATCCGTACCGATAAGCCTGGAATCGCCTCGGACGTCGAAAGGGTCTTCACCCTCTTCCCCCGTCTGAAGGAGCGCCGGACTCAGATCGCCGGCACGCTATCAGGGGGTGAGCAGCAGATGCTGGCGATGGGCCGGGCCCTGATGGCTCGGCCGAAGCTGCTCATGCTCGACGAACCATCCCTGGGTCTCGCACCGATTCTGGTCGAGACCATTTTCAGCATCGTGCGAGAGATCAACTCGCAGGGGACGCCAGTGCTGCTCGTGGAGCAGAACGCACACAAGGCGCTGGAGGTTGCGCACCGCGGCTACGTGCTCGAGACCGGCTCGATCGTGAAGACCGGCACGGGCAAAGAGCTCCTCGAGTCCGAGGACGTCCAGAAAGCCTACCTAGGAATGTAGTTACTGCCCCGGGGGGCGGTAGCTCGAGACGAATAGATAGATCAGTACAGCTGCGAAAGCCGCGTACTCGAGGATCACGTTGCGCGTGAAGCTGTCCTCGACGGTGTGACGGACCAGCCCGCGGTTGATGTACCAGGCGAACAGGAGCATGACCGCGAAGGGTCCCTCGCTGACCACCAGCCAGCTCGACAAAGCGGTGATCGCCCAGGCCAGGAACGTGACGACCTGGGCGACGAAGAGGGCAAAGATGAACGCGCGGCGAGGCGCGATCGTTATCCCGTTGATTCGGAAGCTGCGGTAGGAAGCCAGGAACGTGATCGTGAAGATCCAGACCAGCCGCAGAACGATGTTGAAGGGGATCGTCACGAGCACGAGATATGCGCCCGCGACGACCAGAACCAGGATCGTCTCCTGGACCAGGATGTGGCCGCGCTTCTCGGCGTCGCGCAGGCGTAGGTAGTCGAGCCTCGCGAGCAGCACGAAGCCGGCGCCGAATGTGGCGGCAAACGCGAGGTACTTCCACAGCTCGGGAACCAGGATCGAAAGCCCCGCCAGGGTGACCGCGCCCAGGGCAACCGGTATGTAGTGCTCGATCCGCGGAAACTCTGCGGTTCCGCGCAGGTAACCGAGCAGCGCCGGCGCGGCGACCACGACGAGGCCGAGGGCGAGCGCCCACACCTGGCCCTGCGCGAGCAGCTCCGACTTGAAGCCCAGGGCGATCGCGACAAGCACCACTCCGGCGAACACGAGGAAAGCGCGATCCCGCTCGGTGGGGACGGCGGCGGCGGTCCGGAGGTAACGGTCTTCGGGGGTCGGCGGGGTCTTCATGGAACCGGAGGAAGTCTAGACGACCCGTTCACCTCCCCACCCCGTGGGAGGTCGGTCGGGCCGCGAAGCGGACCGACCGGATGGGGGTGATCCAC
The DNA here is from genome assembly GCA_035636885.1 of Candidatus Nitrosopolaris sp. Taxonomy (GTDB): domain Bacteria; phylum Chloroflexota; class Dormibacteria; order Dormibacterales; family Dormibacteraceae; genus UBA10449. Next base: position 30,306 of record DASPYG010000150.1, on the reverse strand, counting down.
GCTGCTACGAGCGCCCGCGACCGTACCGGTCCTCGAGCCGCACCACGTCGTCGATCTCGGGAGTCGACACCTCGAAGATGTCCGTGTCCTCCACCGCGGTGACGCGATGGCGTGTGTTCGGAGGCAGATGCACCGAATCGCCGGCGTGCATCCGCACCGTCTCGAGCCTTCCGTCGAGAGCGCCCAGCTCGACGTCCACAACGCCCTCCCTGACCAGCAGCCACTCGTCCTTGTGCTCGTGGTACTGCAGCGAGAGTGCCTCCCCCTTGTTGACATGGAGGATCTTGCCCAGGTAGCGATCCGTGATCGCCCAGCGGATCTCGTAGCCCCACGGCTTGTCGACGCGGGACTCGGCCGCACGCTTGATCTCAGGCATGCGCATTGGGTGAGGTGTTGGAGGGGATCGGCGAGAGATTCGTGGTCCAGGTGCCCCAGATGGGAGGAGCCGCCGAGCACCGGAGCGAGCGCATCGTCAGATGCCCGAGCGAGGAGCGGATACCTCTGGGGCCCCCATGCCGGAGGCATGGGAGGCAGTGGGGCGCATGGGCCGCGAAGATCCGTCGATCATCCTCAACACCTCGCCCTTAGGCCGACGATGTCCTCGAGCGCCGCGAGCCTGGCTTCAACCGCGGCCTTGTCCGCGGCCTCCGAGTACACGCGCACGAGGGCCTCGGTCCCGCTTGCCCGCAGCAGCACCCAGCTGCCGTCTGCGAGGTAGAACTTGAAGCCGTCGTCGGAGCGGATCCGCTCGACCTTGACCCCGGCGATCTCATTCGGTTCGTGGGTCTCCAGCGTGCTCAAGATCCGAACGCGATCGCGATCGTACGTCTCGCGATTGAGGTGGATGTCGTGCCTCGCATATGCATGCGGACCCACACGCTCCTCGAGACTTGCGAGGATCTGCGACAGAGGGCGGCCGAGCTTGACGATCATGTCGGCGAAGAGCAAGCCGACCAGGATCCCGTCCCGCTCGGGGATGTGGCCCCTGATCGCAAACCCTCCCGACTCCTCACCGCCGAGCACCGCGTCGGTCTCCATCATCTTGGGGGCCACGTTCTTGAACCCGACCGGGACCTCGTACACGGTCGTGCCGAACTGCGCGGCCAGCTTCTCGGCCATGGAGGTCATGTTCACGGTCCGCACCACCGGACCGACCATATGCCGCACGTCGAACAGGTACAGCATCAGGAGCGCGTAGACCTGCAGCTGGTTGATGAAGCGCCCCGTCTCATCGATGATCCCCACGCGGTCGGCGTCGCCGTCGGTGCAGATGCACAGGTCCTGACCGCCACCGCGCATGTGTGCCATGGCGGCATCGATGTTCGGCGGAATCGGCTCGGGGTTGACGCCACCGAACAGGGGGTTCCGCTCGCTGTGCAGCTCGACCACCGAGGTCCGCCCACCATCGAGCAGCTCCTTGATGTAGCCGTATCCGGAGCCGTACATGCACTCGTGCACGATGTGGAGGCCGGCCGACCTGATCGCGGTGAGGTCGACCATGCGCGCGATCTGCGCGTAGTAGGGCGCCCGCGGGTCGTACATCGTGACCATGTCGCCTGAGGCGGAACTGTCCGGCACAGGCACGTGCTCGAGGGCGTTGATGCGGGGCTCGAGATCGGCGATCACGTCGCTGGAGGCCGAGCTTCCGGTATCCGTCTTGAACTTGATGCCGTTGAAGAGATATGGGTTGTGGCTGGCGGTGACCACTGCGGCGCCCGTGGCCTTGCGGTCGATCACGGTCCACGACGCCACCTGTGTGGGCGACGGTCGGTCGAACATGAGGCTACGAACACCGTTCGCGGCGAAGACGTCGGCCACCGTGCGCGCGAACTCCTCCGACGCGAACCGGCAGTCATAGCCGACCACCGCCAGCGGATCAGCGGAACGAGACTTCAGGTACTCGGCCGAGCCCTGGGCGACACGGCGCACGTTGGCGAACGTGAAGTCGTCTGCGACCACCCCTCGCCAGCCATCTGTGCCGAACTTGATCTGGTCGGCCACGTCCTAAAGGTAACGGGTTTTGCGTGAGCGCCTGAGCGCGTCGACGACCTTCTTCACGTCCTGCGCACGTGAGCGCGGGCATACGAGAAGCGCGTCCTCGGTGTCGACGATGATCATGTCCTCGAGCCCGATCGCCGCCACCAGCCGGCGGTCGCCGAGAACAAGGCTGCCGTGCGTGTCGACCAGCACGGCTTCGCCCTCTACGGAGTTGCCGCGCGCGTCGGGGTGAACTCGATCACCGAGCTCCGACCAGTTGCCGATGTCTGCCCACTCGAAGTCGCCGGGCACGAGGAGCAGGCGATCGGTTTTCTCCATGACGGTGCGATCGATGACGTCGGCCCGCAATCGGTTGTAGAGCCGCGCGGCTTCGTCCTCGTCGCCGGCGGCGCGGGCGGCGAGCACGCGCCGAAGTGCGGCCAGCCGTGAAGGCGCATGCCGGGCGAGCTCGTCGATGAACACCGGCAGCCGCCACGCAAACCAGGCCAGGTTCCAGTAGTAGCCGCCCTCCTTCATGAAGCGCCTGGCCCGCGCCAGGTCCGGCTTTTCGATGAACCGCTTCACGCGCAGCGCGCCGCCGGCCCGGCGGCCCGGTGCATGGATGTAGCCGAGGCCCGTGGAGGGGAATGAGGGCCTCAATCCAACGGTGACCAGCGATCCCGACCTGGCGGCCGCCTGCACGGCGCTGCGCACCGCGGTGCGAGCCTGCGGGCCTCCCCTCACGACGTGATCGGCCGGCATCGCCACCATGACCGCTTCCGGATCACGGGCGACGAGCGTGAGGGTGGCGAGGCCGTACGCGTTGGTCGTGCCCCGCGCCGACGGCTCGAGGATGAGGTGCTCGTCGTCGATCTCGGGCAGAACAGCCTCGATGATCCCGCGCTGACGCATCTCGGTCAGCACGAAGACTTCGTCGCCGACCGCCCGCGCGCGCTCGTAAGTCTCGCGGAGGAGGGGACGGCCGCGATCGCCGAGCGGCAGCACGTGCTTGGGCGTGGAGCGGCGCGACCGCGGCCACAGCCTCGTCCCCGCCCCACCTGCGGGGATCACCACAAACGTTCGGTTCAACCGACCTCTTCCGCCAGCTCCTTGGCCCGCGCGGTCGATTCCCATGGCGCGTCGATGTCGGTGCGACCGAAGTGGCCGTAGACCGCGGTCTGGCGGAACAGCGGCCGCCTGAGGTTGAGCTCCTTGATGATCCCGAGAGGGCTCAGGTCGAACAGCTTGTTGACCGCCGTGGCGAGCGCCGCGTCCGGAGCCTTGCCCGTCCCGAACGTGTCGATGCGCAGCGCCACCGGTTTCACGACTCCGATGGCATAGGAGATCTGCACCTCGCACCGTTTTGCCAGCCCCGCGGCCACGATGTTCTTGGCCACGTGACGCGCGCCGTACGCGCCGGCGCGGTCCACTTTCGTTGGGTCCTTGCCCGAGAAGCAGCCGCCGCCGTGGCGCGCGTAGCCGCCGTAGGTGTCGACCATGATCTTACGGCCCGTAAGCCCCGCGTCCGCCACAGGACCGCCGACCACAAAGCGGCCGGTGGGATTGATGAAGGTTCGGAGCTGGCCGTCCTTCAGCTCGGCAGGAATCACGGCGTCGATGACGTGCTCGGCAACGTCCGAACGCAGCTGCTCGCTGGTGACCTCTTCATGGTGCTGGGTGGACAGAACCACGGTGTCCACAACCGGCGGCTCGCCGTTGTCGCCGTAGCGAATCGTCACCTGCACCTTCCCGTCAGGCCGCAGGTAGCTGAGCGCTTTCGTGCGGCGCACCTCCGCCAGCCTCCGCGCGAGGCGATGCGCGTAAATGATCGGCAGCGGCATGAGCTCAGGAGTCTCGTCGCACGCGAATCCGAAGACCATCCCGGAGTCGCCCGCCCCGCCAACGTCCACGCCCTGGGCGATGTCGGGCGACTGCTCGTCGATGCTCGTGATGACCCCACAGGTCTCGGCGTCGAAGCCGTACTTCGCGCGCGTGTATCCCACCTCGCGGACCGTCTGCCGGATTATCCGCGGGATGTCGACGTAGCAGTCGGTGGTGATCTCGCCCACCACGATCACCAGGCCGGTGGTGATTGCCGTCTCGCAGGCAACGCGCGCGAGCGGGTCCTTGGCGAGGATCGCGTCTAGAATCGCGTCGGAGATCTGGTCGGCGACCTTGTCCGGGTGGCCCTCGGTGACCGATTCGGACGTGAACAGTGATGACATGAACGGGTCCTCCTTTGAATCTCCCGCGCCGGCAAGGCCGGACCACCGTTTGGGCCCGTCCCCAGGCGCCAGGTTCATACCTCTGGGACATGCGGATATTACCCGGTGGCCCGTGCGCTCCTACGGACGCAGCTCCAGGTACTGGATTCCCGAGTGGCGCATGAAGCGCGAGCCTTTCTGGGCGAGCATCGCCGCCGTCGCCGTCCGCGCCGACTCCACCACGTCGTCGATGCGCTCTCGCCTCATCTCCCAGGTCGCGGTCGGAGCCGTGATGGGACACAGCACGGTGATTCGAGCGCGCTCGCGGAGGCGCTCATAGTCGCTCAGCATCTGGTGGTGCAGCGCGAGCTGCAGCGTGCGGGCGATGAGCTCGGGCCACGTGCTCGGCGCCTGCTCGTTCTCGCCGCCGGCCATCAGGCTGATCGCGAGGATTTCCTTCGCCCCGTCATCGATGGCGATGTCCAGCGGCGTGTTGTCGACGATCCCGCCATCCATGTGCTCGCGGCCCTCGATCCGCACCGAGGGAAACACGCCCGGGATCGCCGTGGAAGCCAGCAGGGCCGGCGTCAAGGCCCCGGCCCGGAACACGGCCGGCTTACCGGCATTGAGGTCCGTGGCCACGATCGCCAACGGCAGACGCATCTGTTCGAACGTGGTGATGCCGGTAAGCGCCTGCGCTCGCTCGACCAGCCGGCGAACGTTCTCCTGCGGCAGCGCGCTGAGCTGGCCGCGCCTCAGGCCCGACAGGATGACGCCGAGCGGGTGCGCTCGGAAGACCTCCAGCGCCTGCCGCGACATCCACAGCTCACGGAGCATCATCACCCCGGCCTCCGACGGATAAGCGGCGATGCATGAGCCGTTCAAGGCGCCGACGCTGACGCCCACCAGCCCGGCCGGCGGGTCCAAGCCCGCTTCGAACAGCGCCTGAAGCACCCCAACCTGGGCGGCGCCGCGAGCGCCGCCCCCGCCCAGCACCCACGTGCGCCGAGCGGGCCGGAACAAAGTTAGTCCCCTCGCCCCTCCGGGGCGAGGGTCAGGGAGCGGGGCGTGAAGTACGACAACGCTACGTCCCCTCCTCCCAGGACGACAGGTACCGCTCCTGCTCTTCGGTAAGGGTGTCGATCGCGATACCCATCGCCCTCAGCTTCAGCCGCGCGACCTCTTTGTCGATGTCGTCAGGGACGTCGTAGACACGACGCTCGAGCTTGCTGGCGTTGGCTTTGACGTACTCGGCGCACAGTGCCTGGTTCGCGAAGCTCATGTCCATCACCGCTGCGGGATGACCCTCGGCGCCCGCCAGGTTGATCAGCCGGCCCTCGCCAAGCACGTGCAGCCGCCGACCGTCCTGCAGCTTGTATTCCTGCACCGACGGCCGCACCTGCCGTACTCCCGTGGCCAGCTCGTCGAGAGCCTTGAGGTTGATCTCGGAGTTGAAATGGCCGGAGTTGGCCAGGATCGCTCCATCCTTCATGACCTCGAAGTGCTTGCGATCGAGGACGTTGACGTCGCCGGTGACCGTGACGAAGATGTCGCCCGAGCGCGCGGCTTCATCCATCTTCAGCACCCGGAAACCATCCATGGCCGCCTCGAGAGCCTTCACGGAGTCGACCTCGGTGACGACGACGTCCGCGCCGTGCCCCTTGGCCCTCGACGCCAGTCCGCGCCCGACCCAGCCGTAGCCGGCGATGACGAACGTCTTCCCCGCGAGAAGGACGTTGGTGGACCGGATGATGCCGTCGAGGGTCGACTGGCCGGTCCCGTAGCGATTATCGAACATGTGCTTCGTATCGGCTTCGTTGACGGCGATGATCGGGTAGCGGAGCACGCCGCGATCGGCCATGGCGCGAAGCCGGATCACACCGGTGGTGGTCTCCTCGGTGCCGCCGATCACATCCGGGATCTGGTCCTGCCGCGACTTGTGGAGGACGGAGACCAGATCGGCGCCGTCGTCCATGGTCAGCTGCGGGCGGTGGTCGAGGGCGGCCTCGATGTGCTGGTAGTAGGTGTCGTTGTCCTCGCCGCGGATGGCGTAGGTCTTGATGCCGTGCTGCGACGCCAGCGCCGCGGCCACCGCATCGTTGGTCGAGAGCGGGTTCGACGCGCAGAGGGCGACGTCCGCACCACCCGCCTTCAGGGTCAGCATCAGGTTGGCCGTCTCGCTGGTCACATGCAGACACGCGCCGACCCTCAGGCCCTTGAGCGGCTGCTCCTTCTGGAAGCGCTGCCGGATGATCGTGAGCACCGGCATCTCCCGGGCCGCCCAGTCGATCAGGTCCTGACCCTGCGCGGCCAGCTTTAAATCCTTGACGTCGTTGCCTCTAGCGCTGACTTTCAAAAGCCTCTCTTCTCCTCAATAAACGAGCTCGCTCACAACCTCGATCCCGTGCAGCCGCTCGCGCCCCTTCAAGAAGCTCAGCTCGATCAGGACGTGCACGCCGAGGACTGTGCCTCCGAGCTTTCGGATCAGCTCGGTCGCTGCGGCGGCTGTGCCGCCGGTCGCAAGCACATCATCCACGATCAGGACCGTCTGACCTGGCCGCACCGCGTCCTCGTGGATCTGCAGCTGGTCGGTTCCATACTCGAGCTGGTAGTCCTGGCTCACCGTCTTCCAGGGCAGCTTGCCAGGCTTGCGGATGGGGACGAAGCCCGCGCTCAAACCCAGGGCGACCGCGCCACCCGGGATGAAGCCACGCGCCTCGATCGCCGTGACGATGTCTGGCGGACGGTCGATCCAGTGGCTGCAAACCTGCTCCACGACTCCTTTGAAGATCACCTTGTCAGCCAGGAGCGGGGTGATGTCCTTGAAGATGATCCCCGGCTGCGGAAAATCGGGCACGTCGCGGATCAGGTTTCTCAGGGTTTCCTCTGTGATCGCGGTCATGCCACTCGACGGAAGTATTCCAGGGTGCGGGACAGGCCGTCCTCCAGCGCGACCTCAGGTTGCCACCCGAGCAGCTTGCCCGCTCGCGTGATGTCTGGGCGCCGCTGCTTGGGGTCGTCAACCGGCAGGGAGCGAAACTCGATCAGGCTCGAGGAACCCGCGAGCCGGACGATGATCTGAGCCAGCTCCAGCACGGTCACCTCTTCGGGGTTGCCGAGATTGACCGGCTGGTCGTCGCCCTTGTCGATCGCGGCGAGAATCCCGCGCACCAGGTCGGACACATAGCAGAGGCTGCGCGTCTGCGAGCCGTCGCCATAAACCGTGAGGGGCTCGCCTCGAATCGCCTGGGCCATGAAGTTGGGCACGGCTCGCCCATCCAGAACCTGCATGCGCGGGCCATGGGTGTTGAAGATCCGGATGATGCGGGTGTCGACGCCGTGGGCGCGGTGGTATGCCATCGCGAAGGCTTCGGCGCAGCGCTTCGCCTCGTCGTAGCAGCCGCGGGGCCCGATCGGGTTGACGTTGCCCCAGTACGACTCGGGCTGCGGATGCACGAGGGGATCGCCATAGACCTCTGAGGTCGAGGCGAGCAGGAACGTGGCTCCCTTGGCCCGCGCGAGGCCGAGCATGTTCATGGTCCCCAGCGTGCCGACCTTCAGGGTGTGGATCGGGTTCGCGTCGTATTGCGGCGGCGAGGCTGGAGACGCGAAATGCAGGACGTAGCGAACGTCGCCTTCCACCTCGATGCGCTCGTTCACGTTCGCCTGCCGGAACTCGAAATCGGGATGTTCCGCGAGCGCGTGCAGGTTGTCGCGCGAGCCGGTGATGAAGTTGTCGAGAGCCAGCACGCGCGTGCCGCCCGCCAGGAGCGCCTCGCACAGGTGCGAGCCGATGAAGCCGGCACCGCCCGAAACCACCGCCCGAGGCATGGAGCTAGTCGCGGCCGATACCCCGATAGGTGAAGCCGAGGCCGCGCATGACGGCGGGGTCATATATGTTGCGTCCGTCGACGATCACGGCCATGCGCATCGAGGCCTTCACCCGGGCCATGTCCAGCTGGCGGAACTCGTTCCACTCGGTGACGACAACAAGCGCGTCGGCGCCGTTCGCAGCGCTATAGGCATCGCGCGTGTACTCGATCTCCGGCAGCATGACCCGCGCTCCCTCCATCGCCGCCGGATCGTAGGCGCGCACGTGGGAACCCGCCGCCACCAGGACTCGGGCGATGTCAAGGCTGGGCGCGTCGCGGAGGTCGTCCGTGTTTGGCTTGAATGCCAGGCCAAGCAGGCCAACCGTCCTCTCGTTGAGCTCGTCAAGGGCCTCCCGCAGCTTGTCGATCACGAGCATCCGCTGGTCGCGGTTGATGTCCATCACCGCATTGAGGAGCTCGGGGTGATAGTCGAAGCGCTCGGCCAATGCGGCCAACGCCTTCACATCTTTCCCGAAACAGCTGCCGCCGTAGCCAATCCCGACGTCGAGATAGCTCGGCCCGATCCGCTTGTCAAGGCCCATCCCTTCCGCGACCAGCTTGGCGTCGGCACCTACGCGCTCGGAGATGCGGGCGATCTCGTTGATGAAGGAGATGCGCGCCGCGAGAAACGCGTTCGACGCGTACTTGACCATCTCGGCCGTGTAGATGTTGGGGGTGATCAGGATCGGAGCCTGCAGGGGCTCGTAGAGCGTGGCGACCTTCTCGGCGGCGCCACGGTCGTGGCTCCCGATCACCACCCGGTCCGGGTGCATGAAGTCCTGGATCGCCGATCCCTCACGCAGAAACTCCGGGTTCGACACCACGTCCGCCCGGTGCTTTGCGTTGCGGTCGCCGATCACGCGGGACACCATGTCGCCGGTCAGCGGCGGCACCGTCGACTTGTTGACGACCACGAGCGGACCATCCATGCAATCGGCGATCGAGCTCGCCGCCGACTCGACGAATGAAAGGTCCGCCTCGCCGCCTTCGCCCTCGGGCGTGCTGACCGCGATGATCGCGTAGTCAGCTCCGGGGATCGCCTCCTCATATGAGGTGGTGAAATTCAGGCGCCTGGCCTTGGCATTGCGTTCGATGAGCTCGCTCAAACCGGGCTCGTAGAAGGGCACGCGGTTCTTCAAGAGCTGGGCGATCTTCTCCCGGTTGATGTCGACGACGACGACGTCGTTGCCCAGGTCGGCCAGACACGCAGCCGTGGTGAGGCCGACATAGCCAGCGCCGATGACCGCCACCCTGGACAAAGCCGGTGGGATTATCTCAGCCGCGGCCGAGGGCGGCTTCGTAGGCGGCGATCGTCTGCCGTGCGGTCCTGCGCCAGCGGAAGGCTTTGGCGCGTTCGAACCCCGACCGCCGCGCTCGATCCGGAGCCTGAGCCAGCTTCGCGGCGGCGCGGCCCAAAGCCTCGGCGTCGCCGTCCGCCACCAGCGCGCCGGCGTCCCCGACAACCTCCGGAATGCTCGAGTTCCGGAACGCCGCGACCGGGCAGCCGCACGCCATCGCCTCGAGACACGGCAGGCCGAAACCCTCGTAACGGCTCGGGAACAGCAGGCAGCCCGCCGCCGCGTACAGGTCGGCGAGCTCGCCGTCCACTATGTGGCCGAGCCGATGAGCGGCGCCCATGTTCCGAGGCGCCTGGGCACCCGGCTCCCCGGCGATCACCAGCTCCAGGTCCTGGGTCGACGCGCACGCGGCATGCCACGCGCGCAGCAGCGCGTCCGGGTCTTTCCTCGCGTCCAGGGCGCCCACGAAGAGCAGGTATCCCGGTTTGAGACCCCAGCGCCGGCGCACCCGATCTGGCGCGCCCGGCCGTGGCTTGAACTCGTCGCCGGCGGCTTCGGGAACGATCCGGATGCGCTTGCGGTCGACGCCGCTGAGTCGGACTGCGTCGTCCGCCGTCGCCTTCGACACGGCCACGACCACGTCCGCCCGCCTCAGAAAGCGCCGCCCGAGCCAGAACCGAAACCGCTCGCCGCGCATCCGCGGACCGCCCCAGGCCCATGGGATCAGGTCGTGCAGCGTCACGACCAGCGGCACCGGGGAACGTCCCGGCAGCTTGAGGTCGATCGCGTGGTAGACGTCCGGACCGATTCGGGCCAGGTCGGAGCCCAGCACGACCGCCTCCTCGTAGGCGGCGAGCTGACCTCGGTAGCGGCGCCTCGACGATGCCAACCGGTACTCGCCAACGGGAAGGGGCGGGACCGGCAGGTCGGAGTCGAGCAGCAGCGTGAGGTTGCGGTCGAAGCCTTCTTCGATCAGCCCGTGCAGGATCCCGCTCGCGTAGGAGCCCACGCCGCGTTTGGCGCTAGGCCCCTGGAGCGTGCGCATGTCGATGAGCACGTTTGGGCCTGACGTATTGCCGCCGCCACGTTTTCCAGTTTGGTTTCGGCTCAAAGTCGGGCTGAGGGCACGGGCCCAGCCATCATAATTTGGCGGCCATGGAGCTCTTCCCCACGAGTTCGGAGGCTACCCCGTGAATTCGCGGGGGCCCCAAACCCTCGACGTTGTCGTCGTCGGCGGCTGCGGCCACGTCGGCCTCCCGCTCGCGCTGTCGCTGGCGGAAAGCGGCTTCACGGTCGGAATCGACGACATCGACGCCGCCAAGATCGAACAGGTCCTATCGGGCAGCGTGCCCTTCCTCGAGACCGGCGCCGAGGAGCTCCTCCGGAGGCTGCTTCCCACGGGGCGGCTCGAGCTCGCGGCGGACCCTGGCCTGCTCGAGCGAACGGCCACCGTGATCCTGGTCATCGGCACGCCGATCGACGAGTTCATGAACCCGTCGGTGCGCATCTTCGATCGGGTGGTCGACGAGCTGATTCCGCACCTGCGCGACGGTTCGCTCGTGGTCCTCCGGTCGACCGTTTATCCGAGCACGACCGAATCCGTGGAACGGCGCCTTCGGGCCGCAGGCATCGACGCCGAGGTGGTGTTCTGTCCCGAGCGCATCGCGGAAGGGCACGCGCTGGAGGAGATCCGGAGCCTGCCCCAGCTGGTCGGCGCATCGACGGACAGCGCTTTCGAGAAGGCCAGCAAGCTGTTCGAGCGGCTGGGAGTCAAGGTCGTGCGCACGACACCGCTGGAGGCAGAGCTCGCCAAGCTGCTGACGAACACGTGGCGCTACATGAAGTTTGCGATCGCCAACCAGTTCTTCCAGATCGTCCATCGGTCCGGGCTCGACTACAACCGCGTGCTCGACGCCATCCGCCAGGACTACCCGCGCGCCGCCGACCTTCCGGGCCCCGGCTTCGCCGCCGGCCCGTGCCTCCTCAAGGACACCATGCAGCTCTCGGCGTTCACGCCCGACCACTTTCCGATGGGCCAGGCGGCGATGCAGATCAACGAAGGCTTGCCGAACTACATCGTCGACACGCTCAACTCGCGGCGACCCCTCTCCGGCCGCACGGTGGGCATTCTCGGCATGGCGTTCAAGGGCGAGTCGGACGACCCTCGCGCCTCGCTCAGCTACAAGCTGAGAAAGCTCGCCGCGTTCAAAGGGGCGCGGGTGCTGTGCACCGACCCGTACATCCACGACGAGTCGTTCGTGCCGCTCGACCGCGTCCTGAAAGAGGCCGAGCTTCTCGTCATCGCGGCCCCGCATCGAGCCTACAAGCACCTCGACCTCAAGGACCGTGAGGTGGTCGACGTCTGGGGCGTCACCGGCCCCATCCGACTCTGAAAATCCTCGTCACCGGGTCCGCGGGGTTCATCTGCGGTTACCTGGTCGCCGATCTGCTCCAGGCCGGCCATGAGGTCGTCGGCGTGGACAACTTCAGCAAGTACGGCCCGGTGCGGCGCGGCCACGACGACGACCCGCGATACCGGCTGGTCGAGGGCGATGCCAAGGACACGAAGCTGCTGACCGAGCTGGCCATGGAGTGCGACCACGTGGTCGCGGGCGCCGCGATGATCGGCGGCATCTCGTATTTCCACGAGTTTGCCTACGACCTGCTGGCTGAGAACGAACGCATCTGCGCCGCCACCTTCGACGCGGCGATTGCCGCGCGCCGCAGCGGGCGCCTGGACCGCATCACGGTCATCTCCAGCAGCATGGTCTTCGAGTCGGCCGAGGTCTTCCCCACCCCCGAGGGCGCCGAGCAGACCAGCCCGCCGCCTCGATCGACCTATGGGTTTCAGAAGCTGGCGGCCGAGTATTTCGCTCGCGGAGCCCACGAGCAGTACGACCTCCCCTACACGATCGTGCGGCCATTCAACTGCGTCGGCGTCGGCGAGCGGCGAGCGCTGCGCGACCACGACATCATGAGCGGCAACGTCAAGCTCGCGATGAGCCATGTCGTACCCGACCTGTGCCAGAAGGTGCTCAAGCGACAGGACCCGCTTCACATACTTGGCGACGGCAGTCAGGTGCGGCACTACACCTACGGCGGCGACCTCGCGCGAGGCATCCGCCTGGCCATGGAGTCGCCCCGCGCCATCAACGAGGACTTCAACCTGTCAACGGAAAAATCCACGACCGTGCGGGAGCTGGCCGAGGCGATCTGGCACAAGGTAAAAAGTGACGCGCGCCCTCTGCGCCTGGTTTCGGACCCGGCTTACGAGCACGACGTCCAGAGGCGGGTTCCAGACGTGCGCAAGGCGCGCGAGGTCCTCGGCTTCGAGGCCACGACCACGCTGGACGAGATGCTCGACGAGGTCATCCCCTGGGTGCGCGAAGAGATCGAGGCGGGAAGGATCTGAGCAAACCGGAGACGCCGGCGCTCAGCGTCGTGGTGCCGGTCTACAACGAAGGTGAGAACGTGGTGCCGACCCTACGCGGAGTGGTCGAGCGCACCCGCACGCGGCCCCTCGAGGTTCTCGTCGTGCACGACTTCGACGAGGACACCACAGTGGCGGTCGTGAAGCGCCTCCAGGCGGAGCTGCCCGAGCTGCGCCTCCATCGCAACGACATCGGCCGCGGAGCGTTGAATGCGCTGAAGGCCGGCCTGGCCGCGGCCTCGGCACCTTTCGTGCTGGTGACGATGGGCGACGCGTCGGACGACCCCGATGACATCGATGCGATGTACGCCCTCGCGCAGGGCGGGGCCGATGTCGTCGCCGGGTCGCGCTATATGAAAGGTGGCCATCAGGTTGGCGGTCCGTTCCTGAAGCGGACGATGTCTCGGGTCGCCGGGCTGTCGCTGCACTGGCTGGGAGGCCTTCCCATCCACGACGCCACCAGCAACTACCGGCTCTATTCGAAGCGGCTCCTGCAGCGGGTGACGATCGAGTCGACAGGCGGCTTCGAGCTCGGGCTCGAGCTCACGGTCAAGGCTTACGCGCTGGGCATGCGCGTGGCGGAGGTGCCGACGACGTGGCGTGATCGCACCGCCGGCCAGAGCCGGTTCCGGCTCTGGAGATGGCTGCCCCGATACTTGCGCTGGTATTGGGTTGGAATTGGGGTCCGGTTCGGTAGGATGCCCGGATGAGGCGCCTGGTCGCCCTCCTGATCGGCTCCCTTGCACTGGTTCCGGCGGCCGCGTTCGCCACCCCAAGCCCATCCCCCGCGCTCAGCAGCATCCTGGCCGCACCCCCCAAGAGCGATTACATCGAGGCCGGGGCTTCGAATGCGACGCTGCTCGAAGGCCAGTTCGACGCCAAGACGTTCGTGACGAAAACCCGCGCGACCAACCCCGAAGCGGTCCAGCAGACGCTTGTCCACGATGGATTCGTCGACGGTTACTGGCGCACCTGGATCCAGACGGGGACTCAGCACGTGCTGATCGAGGTCGTCATAGCCTTCGGCGGCGGTGAGGGCGCGAAACAGTGGCTGGGCGCATCTGAGCTGGCTGCCAAGGCTGAGGCCAGCTATAAGAAGGCCCTTTCAGTCACCGGCATCGACAACTACTACGGCGCGCACTACGTGTACGCCGTCAACAACAGCGTCGGCGATGAGCTCGCCTTCGTAAAGGGCAACGATTATTTCGACCTCGTCTTCGTCTCGCCGAAAGACGACCTCGGTGCGGCCGCGGCCACACAGGCGACATCCCAGTACGGGGAGGCGCCCGACGCCACGATTCCAAAGTCGCGGTGGCCGGAGACGCCGACGTCGTCAACCGCATACCAGGCCGGCTTCCTGGTGGGCGGCATCATCGTCTTCGTGCTGATCGCCGCGGCGGTCCTGCTGGTGGTCGGACTGGTGATCCGCTCCCGGCGCCGCGCGGCTGTGGTTGGGGCCGGCGCCGGGGCGTATCCAGTCGCAGCGTCCGACGCGATGCCGGCAGCCGCCGCCCCGGCGGGGCCCCTTCAGATGTCACCGGACGGCGCGTTCTGGTGGGACGGCCAAACATGGCGCGATGCGCAGCACGAGGTGCCGCCGATGGCGCAGCGATCACCCGACAGCGCCTTCTGGTGGGACGGACAGAAGTGGCGGGCGGTGTCGTAGCGGTCGAGCGCGGGGACCGGCGCCACATCATGTCGGGGGTCTTACGAATTCTTGGCGCGCTGCCGGTGGCCGCCGCGGCTCTCTTGCCGATCACGGCCGCGGCCATTCCGATTCCGTCGCCGAGCCTGGCGCAGGTCCTGGTGCCCCCGCCGAGCGGCTACACGGAGGTGGGGGCCTCAGCCCCGTTTCACGGGCAGTTCAACAGCCAGGTCTACGCCGCAGCCTGGGGGACAAAGGCTGCCGAGGCGCAAAAGGCGCTGGACGAAAACGTCTTCATCGACGCGTACGGAATGTTCCTGGTCAATCAGCTGGACAAACATGTGCTGGTCGAATATGTGGTGGCTTTCGCCGGCGGCAACGGCGCGAGGAGCTGGCTCTCGTATACCGAAGCCGGAGACAAGCTTGATCCCACCTTCCGGCACGCGGACACCATATCCGGCATCGACCCGTATTTCGGAGAGCACAACGTCTACCCGAGCCATGACGTCTCCGATGCGTTTGATTTTGTTAAGGGCAACGACTACTTCGTCATTGGATACCAGTCGACGCGGGATGACGTTTTGGCCCTGGCGACCAGCCGGGCGAAGAGCCAATTCGATTCCGCGCCCGGCTCGACGATACCGCCAGCGCAATGGCCCGAAAACGCAAGCACGACGCCATCGGATACCCCGGTATTCGATGTTGGCAGACTACTTGGCGAGCTGGCGATTTTGGCCGTGATTTTCGGGGTGATTGCGGCGATCGTATTCCAGGTCATGAGGTCGGGACGCAGAGCGGCGATTGCTGAAGGTCCGGCCTGGGCGCAACTTGATCCCTCTCGGGACCCCGCAGTCCCAGCAGCCGCGGCTGCAGCGGTGCCTGTGCAGATGTCGCCCGATGGCGCCTTCTGGTGGGATGGGCAGACCTGGCGCGACGCTCAGAGCGAGGTGCCGCCGATGGCGCAGCGATCACCCGACAGCGCCTTCTGGTGGGACGGCCAGAAGTGGCGGGCGGTGTCCTAGCGCGTGCCGCTCAACGGCCGGTAGTTGCGCCGGTAGTACTCCCAGTACTCGCCCGATTTCAGCGGACGCCACCAGTCCTGGTGATCCATGTACCAACGCACGGTCCGGTCCAGGCCCTCGGCGAACGTGACCCGCGGCTCCCAGCCGAGGCTGGTGATGCGAGTAACGTCGAGCGCATAGCGGTAGTCGTGGCCGGGTCGGTCGGCCACGTATTCGATGAGGCTCATGGGCTTGCCCATGATCTCGAGCACCGCGGCGGCGACATGATTGCCATCCGTCTCCACCCCCGTCCCGATGTTGTAAACAGGCTCGGAAAGGGGCGCCTGGTGGAGGACGAGGTCGATGGCGCGACAGTGGTCCTCGACGTGGACGTAATCGCGTACCGCAGAACCGTCTTTGTAAAGGGGCAGCGGGAGGTCGTCGATCGCATTCGTGATCAACACGGGCACGAGCTTCTCGGGGTACTGGTAGGGGCCGAACGTATTGGAGCCACGCGTCACGAGCAGGGGCAGACCAAAGCTCTCGGCGTATGCGCGCGCGATGTGCTCGCCGCCTGCCTTGCTGGCGGAGTAGGGGCTGCGCGGTTTGAGCGCATCCTCCTCCCGGGAGCGCCCCTCCTTCACCTCGCCGTACACCTCGTCGGTGCTCACGAGGAGGAAGACCGCGTGCGAATGCTTGCGCGCCGCCTCACACAGGACCGCGGTCCCGCGCACATCCGTGTCGATGAAAGCGAGCGGCTCCAGGAGAGAGCGGTCGACATGCGTCTCGGCTGCGAAGTTGACGATGGCGTCGACTTCCGCCGCGAGCGAATCCACCACGGCGCCGTCGCAGATGTCGCCATGGACGAACCGATAGCCACGCGTGCCGTCTAACTCGGCCAGGTTCGCCGGGTTGCCCGCGTAGGTCAACTTGTCAAGGACCGTGATATCGACCTCGGGCCGCGTGCGTCGCAACAGGCGGACGAAGTTGGAGCCGATGAAACCCGCGCCCCCAGCGACAAGGAGGCGCTTGAAGGACCGTGTCACTTGATGGAAGGGCCTGCCGTCCAGTCGTAGCCGATGTTTGGATCGTCGTGCGGGATCCGGCCCTCGTCGTCGGGCGCGTAGACGCTCGACGTCACGTAGAGCAGGTGCGTGAGCTCCAGAGCCCGGCAGCCGTGGGCGACGCCGGGCGGGATCTTCACGCACGTCGCGCTCGTGTCTCCCATCAGAAACTCCATCAGCCGGCCCTTCGTCGGCGACCCATCGCGCGTGTCGTAGAGCGCCACCTTGAGAGCGCCGATCACGTACCACCAGTCCGTTTGCCTGTGATGGATGTGCCAGGCCTTGGTCACGCCCGGGTACATCAGCGAATGGCTCCACTGGCCGAAGTGCTCGAAGAAGTCGTCGGTCTCGCGGATCACCTCGCGAAAGAAGCCGCGCTCATCCGCGTGCGTCACGAGCTCTTTGAGGATCACGCCATCGATGTTGCTCAAGGTTGGCGATTCGCCCGTTGGCTGCGCACAAAGTCGTTGACCTCGTAGTAAGCGTCGATCGACTCGCCGGCGTCGCCCCAGAAGCCGTCCACCACGTCGTACTCCATCAAACCGCGCTCGACGTACCAGTTGTTGACGTCGGTGATCTCGAGCTCGCCGCGTCCGGACGGCTCCAGGCGCGGCAGCACCTCCCAAACCGTGTCGTCGTAGAAATACACGCCTGTAACAGCGAACTCGCTCGGGGGGTCGCTCGGCTTTTCCACGATGCGTTCGATCCGGCGGCTGCCGTTGAGCTTGGCCACGCCGAGGTGCCGTAGGTGCTCGCGGTCCGTCTCCCGCGACAGCACGACTCGCGCACCGGCCGCCTGCTCCGCAAAGGCGTCAACGCACGGGCGCAAGGACCTCTCGAAGATGTTGTCCGCCAGGAGGACGACTGTGCGGTCGCCGCCGGCAAAGCGCTCGGCGAGGCCCAACGCTTCCGCGATGCCTCCGGGCTTGGCCTGGTACGCATAGAACAGACGCGCGATGCCGAACTCCTGGCCGTCACCCAGGAGGCGAAGGAACTCGCCGGCATGAGTGCCGCCGGTGATCAGCATGATCTCCGAGACCCCTGCCTTGACCAGCGCCTCGATGCCGTGGCTGATCATCGGCCGGTCGTAGATCGGCAGCAGGTGCTTGTTGGTGATCTGGGTCAGCGGGTGCAGGCGGCTGCCTGTGCCACCCGCGAGGACCACACCTTTCATCGCTGTCGGATTGTCTACCAATGGATGTCGGATAGGCTTGGTGTCGATGGCCGAATCTCCGCCCCCGACCTCATCGGGTCCCGAGGGTGGTCCAGGCGCGCCGGCGCCCGAGCCGACAGCTCCGGCGGCGCCTGCCGAACCCGTCCCGACTCCCGCAGCGCCCGTTCCGCAACCGGTGACGCCAGTGGCCAGGGCGCAAGGAGTGTCCGGCGGCCGGTTCTCAGCCGACGGATTCTGGTGGTGGGACGGCGCCTCGTGGAAGCCCGCCTACTCACAGGACCGCCTGTGGCGATGGAATGGCGCCTCCTGGGTACCGGCGCAGGCTGCGCCGCCGCGCTCGAGCAACACAGGCCTGGTCCTGGGCCTTGGCATCGGCCTGTTCGTGCTGGTGATGATAGTAGTGGCGGCCGTCGTGGCCGCCATCCTCTACACCAGCGGCGCCCAGATCGCCAACGTCTTTTCGAACGTGGCCGCCGCTCTGGGCTCGCCGTCCCCCTAAGTTAGCCACCGAGAGCGCTTCAAGCCGCCTTAGGCCACAAGCTCTTGTGGCAGACTGGCCCCCGCAGATGCCCCGCCCTGAAAATTGGCCGCGAACCATCCTCCACGTCGACATCGACGCCTTCTACACATCGGTGCACCAGCGCGACGACCCCAAGGTCCGCGGTGTGCCGGTGGCGGTTGCCGGGCGCTCCAGGCGCGCCGTGGTGATGGGCGCTTCATACGAGGCGCGGGCTTTCGGGGTGCGCTCCGCGATGCCGCTCCACGAGGCCATGCAGCTCTGCCCGCAGCTCGTTGTGATCAGCCCGGACGGAGCCCGCTACCGCGAGGCGAGCCGCCTGGTCCATCAGATCTTCAGGCGCTTCACCTCGCCGGAGCTGGTCGAGGGCGTCAGCCTCGACGAGGCGTACCTGGACGTCACCGCGCGTACCCGCCACGGCACGTCCAACGCCGAGGACGTGGCGCGCCGGATCAAGTTTCAGATCCACACCGAGGTCGGGCTGACGGCATCGGTGGGAGCGGCCACGTCCAAGCTGGTGGCGAAGGTTGCGAGCGGCACCCGAAAGCCGGACGGCCTTGTCCTGGTGGCTCCCGGCGCGGAAGCGAACTTCCTCGCCCCCCTGCCGATCGGCGCCATTCCTGGCATCGGTCCCAAGACGGAGGAGCGGCTGCACGCGATGGGCGTGCGGACGGCCGGCGAGCTTGCCGCCTACGAGACACAGCGATTGGTGCAGGCGCTTGGCGTAGGCGGCGCCGTCCTGCAGCGCATGGCTCAGGGTCGCGACCGCGCCCCCGTCGACGGCAGCAAGCCGGCGAAGACCATCTCCGCCGAGACCACGTTCGAGAACGACGTCAGCGACCGCGACCAGCTCGAGAAGGCGCTGCGCGAGCTCACGGATCGGGTGGTCGATCGGCTGAAGGCCGATGACGTGCGCGCCCGCACCATTTACGTGAAGCTCAAGCTTCCTGATTTCAGGCTGGTGAGCCGCCAGGTGAGCCGGACGAGCCCGACCGACGACGTCGAGACGATCTTCCGCGCCGCGCGGTCGGCGCTAGAGAAGTCGCACGTCGAGTCGCGAGCGGTGCGGCTGATCGGGGTTGGCCTTTCTGGCCTGGAGCACCCTGAGCCTGACCTGCAGCTGACGCTCTTCGATTAGGCGGGGTGCGGTCGACGACCGGTCGCGGCGGCAGCGCCGCCAGCACGTCGCCGACGGTGTTCCAGCCGAGGGTTTCACGGGCACGGGCGATCAGCGCTCGAAACACCATGGCCGTGGCGCGAGCATCGTCCAGCGCAGCGTGTGCCGGGGTGACGTCGAGGTCGAGCTCTTCGACGAGCCTGGCCAGGCCGGGCGTCTGACCCTTCGGCAGGTCCAGGACCAGCCTGGCGAGAGCTGAGGTGTCGATGATCGGATGCACGAGAGGGCTCTCGAGGCCGCGACCGACGAGCCAGGTGTCGAAGGCGTCATGGCTGTGCTCCACCAGGACGGCCCCCTGCGCAAAGCGCAGAAATGCTCGCCGCGCGTCCCTGAACTCGGGTGCGCCGATGAGCATCGATCGCTCGATGTGGTGACGCCGACGGGCATAGGGATTGATGGGGGCGCGGCAGTCGACGAGCGTGTCGAAGAACGACAGCGGCCCCGCCAGCGTGAACCGCTCGGCACCGATCTCCAGGACAAGGAAAGGCGCGTTGCCCGTCGTCTCCACGTCCAGGGCAACGAACTGTGCGTCCTCGAGTCGCGTGCGTGGCCCGACCTCGGGCGCGTCGACGGCGATCTCCTCCCAAGGCACCGGCTCGACGGCGCCGCGAGGCTTGAGGAAAACCGTTTTCTCTGCCCCGCGCAATTTGGCATTTCGCGGGGACCCCTGACCAGAAGGCACGTACTTACTAACGCTAGCGCGCCAGGGCCAGCGCCCTCCGGGCGAACGCGATCTCGTCCGAAGTGATGGCGCGGAGGAGGAGGGCGGCGCCGGTGTAGACGGCCGCGCCGACCACGATCGGGATGACGATCTGGACCCCGTCGAGGTTGCGCAGCGGGAACAGGACTGCGCCCATGACGAGCCCGGCAAGGATCGGACGCCAGCTCATCTGCAGCACGGGGACCGAACCGACATGGCGCCGCGTCAAGACCCAGCCAGCGATTGCCAGCACGACCTCGGTGAGCACGGTGGCGACGGCCGCCCCCAGGTAGTGAAAGAAGGGGATCAAGAGGAGGTTGAGCACGACGTTGGCGACGAGGCTCCAGCCGGCGGCCCACGTGAAAGATTTCTGGTTGTCAGATGCGCTCAGCGCGCCGATGAAGGCGTTGTTGACAAAGCCGATCGCCAGTGCGATGGCGAGGATGCGCAGCGCCGGTTCCGACTGCGGGTACAGGAACATCGTGGTCAGCGGGTGCGCCAGCATGAAGAGGCCGACCGCAATGGGCCACCCAACGACGAGCAGAGCCTTGAAGAAGCGGCTCACAGCATCGGTCAGCTCCTGCGGGCGCTCGCGAAAGTAGACGGACAGCACCGGGAATACGACCGACAGCAGCGTCATCGGGATGAACAGCAGCGCCTCGAAGGGCTTGTACGCCGCCGCATACCAACCCGCCTCGGCGTGCGGGCGGAGTGCGTAGAGGATCGGCTGGTCGACCTTGAAATAGAGGATGGTGAGCACGAACGTGAGCGCGAAGGGCAGGCCCTGGAAGAACCACTCCCGCAACAGCTCGGGCTCGAACCTCCAACCGATGGTCGCGATCTTGCGCCAGTAAAGGACGATGGCGAAGTACGCGCAGCTGAATGCGTACTGCGCGGCATATGCCCACACGAAATAGGTGACGCCGGCGCCGATCTTGATCCCGATCAGCACGAGGCCGAGGAGGACGGCGCTCTCGAGCACGACCGCCGCCGCTTCGTAGCCCAGGCGCTGAACGGCATAGAGCGTGTTGCGGAGCAGCGTCGAATACGACGTGAGGACCATTAGCACGAATCCGGGCACCAGAAGGCTGCTCAGGCCTGCGATGGCAAGCGCGATGGCCAGGATGAGGAGGCTGCCCAGCGCCATCACGAGCCGCAAGGACATCACGTTGCGCAGGTAGCGCTGGATGTCAGCGGGATGCCGGGCCCCCTCGCGTACATAAAGGACGTTGAAACCGAGGTCCAGGACCACGCTGACGATGGCCGTGTAGTTGATGAGCGTGATGAAGGTCCCATAAGGCGCGGGTGTGAGCTGTTTGAGAGTTGCAATGACGGTGACGAGCGCAATCAGGCGCGCGACCATCTTCGCCGACAGGACGAGGACGGTGTTGCGCAGCGCCCGCGAACCCAATCCGGCGGTCGAGACGGAAGCTTCAGGTGGCTTTTCGATGTCTGCCAATTTGCGGCAATGCTAACGCCCGGTCACCGGACGTTCATCCCTCGTCAAATACACTTTGGGCCACATGGATGGTCGAAAGCGGTCGCTGAGCGGAATCCGGGTCACAGGTCGCTTCCATCTCGGCAACTACCTGGGCGCCGGTGTCAACTACGTCCGCCTGCAAGACGAGTACGAGTCGTACATCTTCGTGGCCGACTACCACACGCTCACCACAAAGCCCAACGCCCGCGACTTCACTGACGATCTGTACGACATGGTCATGGACCTGATCGCGATCGGCATCGATCCCGAGCGGACCGTGATCTACCGCCAGTCGATGATCCCGATGGTGGCCGAGCTGACCCTGCTGCTCGCGATGGTGACGCCGCTTGGCTGGGTCCAGCGCGTGCCCACATTCAAGGAAATGGTGCGCGTCCAACCTGACAACGTGAACCTCGGATTGTTCGAGTACCCGGTGCTTCAGTGCGCCGACATCATCATCGTCAAAGGGGACGTCGTCCCTGTTGGCCGCGACCAGGCGCCTCATCTCGAGCTCTCGCGAGAGATCACCCGCCGCTTCAACCGCACGTACGGCCCTGTCTTCCCCGAGCCGCAGATCGTGCTGAACCCCGAGGCCCCCATCGTCAAAGGCACCGACGGCAAAACGAAGATGTCGAAAAGCCTGAACAACATCGTCGGCGTCACCGACCCGCCCGAGCTGATTCGAAAGCAGGTCATGAGCATGGTCACGGACGTGAAGCGGCCGCGCAAAACGGACCCGGGCCATCCGCGATCGTGCAATGTGTGCGCGTTCTACAGATTCTTCTTCGACGACTGGGAGCACTACTGGGAGCTGTGCCGCAAGGCGCAAATAGGTTGCCAGGAAAAGAAGCGGCTCCTCGCCGAGCGTATCAACGATCGCTTTGCGCCGTTCCGCGAGCGGCGCGCCGAGCTGACCCGCGATCAGATAGACGCCATCCTCGAAACCGGAGGCGAGCGCGCCCGCGCCATCGCCGGACGGACCATGGACGAGGTGCGCGACGCGGTCGGATTGCCGCCGTACGCCCGCGCCTGAAGGGCGGCTAGAATTCGGGTCGGATGGCTGATTCCACGCCGCGCAGGTTCACCCGCCGGACCTTCCTCGGGTGGTGGATGGCCAGCCTCTTGACCGCGACGGTGGTCACCGGATTGGCGCCGATCCTGGTCTTCCTCTGGCCGGCTCCAGCCAAGGGCCAGAAGAAAACCGCCATCCCGATCACTCTGGATAGGGCGGTGACTGAGCTGTCGCCGGGTGACGCCATCAAGTTCGACGCTCCGACCAGCCCCAACTCCGCCTTCATCATGGCCGACGGAGGAGGCGACAACGGGCCCGGTGACCTTGCGTTCGGGGGCTTCGCGGTCAAGGATCACAAAGGCAGCACGCATGTATTTGCGATCAACTGCTCGCATCTCGGCTGCCCGATCGCGCTCAACGCGACCGACAAGACGTTCGATTGCCCATGCCACGGCTCACGGTTCCACCTGGACGGCACAGTCCTGCACGGACCCGCGGCCGCCCCACTTTCGGATCTCAACTGGAAGCAAGGCGACAGTCCCAAGACCATCGTCGTGGACGGAATCATCCTGGGGTTCTAGAAGGGAAAGAGATGGCGATTCCCCACCCGCGCGACATCCAGTTGGCCGCGGTGCGCTGGCTGGACGAGCGCTACCCGTTCACCAAGGCCGTCGACGAAGCCCTGTACCAGCGCGTGCCGAACTTTGCCAACGCCTTCTACTACTGCTTCGGCGGGATGGTGTTCATCCTCATCGTGCTGCAGCTGTTGACCGGCATCCTGCTCGCTCTGTACTACGTACCTGACGCGAGCGGAAAACCGGCACCCGCCTACACAAGTGTCAACTTCATCCAGAACGAGGTCTATCTCGGCTGGCTGGTCCGAGGCGTCCATTTCTGGGGCGCCAACCTTTTGATCATCATGGTGATTCTGCACATGGCCAGGGTCTACTGGACCGGCTCATACCGAGCGCCGCGCGAGCTGAACTGGATGGTCGGCGTGATCATGTTTCTTCTCATCCTCGCCTTCTCACTCACCGGCTACCTGCTGCCGTGGGACACCAAGGCCTACTTCGCGACCGAGGTCACGATCAAGCTTGCAGGTTCTCTGCCGCCCGCCCAGCTCGGCACGTTCATCAAGGAGATATTGCAGGGCGGTGCCGTGGTTGGACCGCCTACACTGCAGCGCTTCTTCACCATCCACGTGTTCCTGCTGCCCGCGCTGATCGTCCTGTTGATGTATGTCCATTTCCGTTTCATCCGCGCCCATGGAATATCGGAGCCGATGTGATGAGTGACAACGAACGAATGAAGGAAGGACCCGGCGCGGCGACGGCGGCGACAGAGATTCCGATCATCGAGGTCGAGTCGCACGGACACACTTTGGAGCCGGATTACAAGCGGCTGCCCATCGGCCCGGATCACATTCTCTATCCCGTCGTCGTCGGGCTCGCCCTCTTCCCCATCCTCATGGGCGACGCCGGTCACCACCTGGCCGACGACATGCCGGATGACGAGACTCATCCGTTCTTCCCGGACCACTTTTGGCCGTACCCGATCATCGCGGTGGTCATGCTCGTCGCGGTCGGGCTGTTGGCCGCCTTCGTGCAGAAGAACCTCCAGCTCGAGGTGTCCGCCGACCCACGCACAGTGACCATTCCGCGGCCCGACTGGTACTTCCTCTTCTTGTTCCAGCTGCTCAAGCTCGGTCCGGAGTTGATCATGTTCGGGGTCGTCCCGCCGTTGGTAGTCGTTGTGCTGCTGGTGTTTCCGTTCATCGACTCCATCGCGGGTTCTCGACTCGCCAAGCGGCTGCACTGGAAGAGCTGGCCGGTCCCCGGCCGCAACGTCTACACCGGGACCGCCTTCGTGGTCGGGTTGGTCATCGTTGCCCTGCTCGAGCTGTGGGCCCTTGCCGGCCCCCAGTTCTGTATACCCTGGCCGTTTACCGGCGCGGTCTGCGGAGCCTGAGCTAGCGCGTCCCGTCTCCCCGCGAGGGGAGCGGGTTAGGAAGAGGTGCGTGCAGAACGAATCGCTCTCATACCTTCTCTGTAACCCGGTACTCCAGGTAACGGCCTAGCAGCAGCCGCGTGTGCGCCTCGAGCGCCGGGAGCACGCTGAGCACCAGGCCGACCACCGGGTAGGCGATGTATTGCACGTGCACGAACACCTTCTTCCACGCCGGCCACTCTTTAGGCTTGGGCGGCAGCATCGCCAACTCGATCATCACAAAGAAGATGGTGGTAGAGAGCGTGATCGTCAGCAGCAGACCTGACCACGACCACAGGGCCTGGCCCAGGTCGGTTAGCGCGAAGTCCTGGCTCACCCAGATGGGCACCGACGCACCGAATATCAGCAGCAACGGCAGGAAGATCCAGTTGAGATGGTTGAGGAACAGGTTGAGAAAGCGCCTGACCCGAAGAAACAGCGGGATCTCGGGGTGCTTGAAGAGCCGGGCGAGGACGTACGGCACGTCGGTGACGCCCCACGCCCATCGTTTGATCTGGTTGTACTGGCTCATGTGCGTGGACGCGTAGTCCCGCGACATCGGCGAGTCGCCGTAAAGCGGCAGGTAGACCGACTTCACCGAAAATCGCTCGCCAAACGTGAAGAATGCCTTCCAGTAGAAGCGCGAATCCTCGGGGATCACGTCCTTGTCCCAGTAGCCGACCTTGTGGATGAACTCGAGGCTGCACGTGTAGCTGCTGAAGGCGACCAGCCGATGGGGTCGGGAGTGCAGGAACATCTGCCACTGCGAGGTCGCAGCCGACATTACCCGCACGGCCATCGGCACCTGCCAGATGTTGTTGTGGAACAGCGGCACCGGCTGCCAGATCACAAAGTCGCGCAGCGGCTCGCGGGCGTGGTGCTGGCTGATCCAGCCGAAATACTGGCGATGCACCCGGTAGTCGGAATCCAGGTCCGTAAGGAGGATCTGGCTGAGGTCGTAGCCCTCCTCCGTCAGCACGCGAACCATCCAGCGCCCGCCCCAGTTCATGGCCGCCGACTTGCCGATGACGATCCCCGGCTCGAGCGGGTCCTTGATGTGGTAGAAGCCGAGGAGCTGGTCGCCGAACTTTTCCTTCAGCCGCGCGACGTTGACCCAACCCGCTTTGTCGGTCTCGCGGGTGATGATCCCGACCATCTTCTTGTCGGCCGGATAGTTGGAGTCGACGATCGCCTGGACGGTCTGCTCGAGCACGTGGTAGGGCTCGGTGTAGGTAGGGATTACGCACAGGTGGATGTACTGAAGGGGGTCGCGAAGGCCCTCGACCTGGTCTTGGTGGCACAGAGCCAGCCAGTCCTTGCGCATGTCCCGGCGCATCTGCGACAGGGTGTTGTAGACGCCGGTGACGACGGTCATCGAGCGCAGCAGCCAGTAGATGTCGAACAGGAGGACGCCGCCCGCCACCACGAAGGCCCCGGGCCAGGGAAAGATGATCGGAATCCAGGCCGGCGCCAGGAGCAGGATCCAGGTAATCAGCCCTGGCGCCGCCTCGAAGAGGCGGGCCCCGAACTGGTGCAGGGCCTCATCCACGGCGGACGTGGGCCTGACGCCTGGGGCGGAATCCATCTTTCCGATTATGGCCGCGAGCCGGTGGCGGCCGGGTTTCGGAATACGGGCCGGGACCCGGCGCTTGTATCTGGCATGGAAAACATGAAGCACTTCGACGGCCCGACCTTCGAGGCCGACGTGCTCCAGTCAAGCCAGCCCGTTGTGGTCGACTTCTACGCCGAGTGGTGTGGCCCGTGCCGAATGATGTCGCCCGTGGTGGAGCAGCTTGCTGGCGAGTACGCCGGTAAGGTGGTCATCGGCAAGCTGGACGTGGACGTCAACCAGGAGATCGCGATCCGCTATGGCGTGATGGGCATCCCGACCCTCGGCCTGTTTCGGGAGGGTGCGCTCGTCGACCGGCTGATCGGTTACCCGGGCGGCAAGGCCCCGATCAAAGCCTGGATCGAGAAAAACGTCCCCGCAGAAGTCCCGGCAGAAGAGGCAGGCGCAGCTTAAAACCAACTTTCACAAGAGGGACGACTGCGGCCGGGGAAATCCCGACCGCACTTTTTCTTCTCTAGCGTGGCGTTGTCGGCCGGGTTTACCCCGGCCGAGACTTTGTCTTTCTAGCTCCCAAGTGTCGCCTCGAGAAACTTTTGAAACAAGCCCATCCATATACCGGAATGGGCGCAGCCGCGTACCTCTGGGGTCCCCGCGACGCAGTCGCGGGAGGGCGTGAGGGAAAACCATCCGGGTTTTTCCCTCATATCCCTAGTGCCCCCACATGGCTCGTTCCGCGTGTCTGACGGTTTCCGAGCCGTGTTCGCCGGTCCGGATGCGGACGGCATCTTCCACGTCGATGACGAAGATCTTGCCGTCGCCGACCTCGCCGTGGTCGCCGGTACGCGCGGCTTCCGCCAGCTTGTCGACCACGGTCTTCACGATTTCGGCCTGCATCACCGCCTCGACCTTGAGCCGCGGCCTCAGCGAGATGTGGACAGAGGCACCGCGGTACTTCTCCGTGTAGCCGCGCTGCGCGCCGCAGCCCTTGACCTCGGTCACCGTGACACCGGAAACGCCACACTCGTCGAGGACGTCCTGCACTTCCTGCAGGCGCTCGTGCCGGATGATCGCCATCACCATCTTCATGCTGCTGAGCCCTCACTTCGGGCGTTCGTGCCCACCGGTTCCGGCGATCGGTGAGGGTTGACCGTCGGTGTATCGGCCGGCCGGTAAACGCCCCCTGGCACCGGCATGAACGATTCGGGGTAGCCCCACATGCCGTGTTCGCTGATGTCCAGGCCTTCCATCTCCTCGCGCGCCGAGACGCGGAGGCCGACGGTCTTCTTGATGATCCAGAAGAGCCCGTAGCTGAGGACGAACACGGTCAGGAACGATGCCGTCACGGCGATCGCCTGGGCACCAAGCTGGTGCAGGCTGCCGGTGTAGAAGAAGCCACCCTGGCCGACGCCGTTGAACTTGGCGAGCGCCGGGACGGTGAACAGGCCGCAGCTGAGAGTGCCCCAGATGCCGGCCAGGCCGTGGGCAGGCAGCGCCCCGACTGGGTCGTCGAGGATCTTGTCGAGGGCGAGCACGCCTACCACCACGATCACGCCGGCGACCGCGCCGATCACGATCGCGGCCCACGGCTCGACGTAACCGGATGGCGCCGTGATGGCCACGAGCGCCGCAATCGCGCCGTTGCCGATCATGCCGACGTCCATAGTCTTGGTGATGAAGTAGATGGTGGCCAGTGCCGCCACCGCTCCCGCGGCCGCCGCGAGGTTGGTGACCACGACGATGTCCGCGAAGTGCAGGTTGGTCGCGTTCAGCGTGGATCCTGGGTTGAACCCGAACCACCCGAACCAAAGGATGAGCACTCCGAGCTGCGCGAGCGGCATGTTGTGACCGGGGATCGCGTTCGAGCGGCCCTTCTCGTATTTGCCGATGCGCGGCCCCAGCAGCAGGAGGCCGGCCAAGCCCGCCGTCGCGCCGGTGAGGTGCACGACTGTCGAGCCGGCGAAGTCCTGGCTGCCGAGTGTTGCCATCAGGAAGCCGCCACCGAAGAGCTGGTGGCTGATCAGCGGATAGATGAAGGCCGCGAATGGGATTCCGAAAAGGATGTAGACGATGAACTTGGTGCGCTCGATCATCGTGCCCCAGACGATGGCAAGAGACACCGCGCAGAAGACGAACTCGAAGAACCACTTGGCCGCCGCGGGAGCCGTGCTTGCCGCGATCGCCGGCAGGTTCATCTGCGAGCCCGGGCTGAAGGTCGGGAAGAATCCGCTGCCGCCGATGAAGGCGAAGATGCCGCCCGCGCCGAAGGCGAAGCCAAACCCGACGGCCCAGTAGGCTATCGAGCTGACGCTGAGGTTGGTGACAACCTTGGCGACCACGGTGCCAACGTTCTTCATGCGGCTGAAGCCGACCTCGAGCATCGCGAACCCGGCCTGCATGAACATCACCAGACAGCCGGTCACGATCACCCAGACCGTGTCGGCCGCGACGCCCGCGGCCTGAGTCGCGGTTTGGTCGTCCGCCGCGACCGCGATGGGTATGAGCGCCGCCAGAAGGGCCAAGCTCGCGGCGATGACGAGTACCGGTTTGCGCTTCTCCAGCGCGGTCCTGAGATCAGATCTGCGCGTCGACAATGAGGTCACCTCCGAGTTGATTGCCGTTGGCTCGAGAGTCAGGCTAGGTGCTGCGCGGTCGCGCCTGAAACGTGCGCCTGCAACGAACTAGGAGGCGCCGGCTCGTGCGGTGCGCACGACACAATGCCGCCTGTGGATATCTTGTCTTGTCTCATTCACACGTAAATGAAGGCGGCAGATTCGTGAGACGTCACCGTGATCCGGGCGTCCAGCAATTCCTACGATGCCCTAGGGCCCGTCAGATAACCAATGGTCCAGGAGGGTGTTAATGGCAATCGAGACGAAAGTAGGCAGCAAGACCAGCCCGCGCGAGGTGATCGAGCGCGCGAAGGCTGAGGGCGTCGAGGTCGTCGACGTCAGGTTCATCGACCTCCCGGGGACATGGCAGCACTTCAGCCTGCCGCTCGGCGAGCTCGAGGAGGACAGCTTCACCGGCGGCCTCGGATTCGACGGGTCCAGCATCCGCGGCTTCCAGTCCATCGATGAGAGCGACATGCTCCTCATCCCCGACCCGGACTCGGCCACCATCGATCCGGTGCTTTCGCACAAGACCCTGTTCTTGATCTGCGACGTCATCGACCCGATCACGCGCGAGCCCTATAGCCGGGACGCGCGCTTCATCGCCAAGAAAGCCGAGGAGCACCTGCGCCGCTCGGGCATCGCCGACGTGAGCTACTGGGGCCCGGAGGCGGAGTTCTACCTTTTCAACTCCCTGCGCTTCGACCAGAACGCCTTCAGCGGCTACTACCACATCGATTCGGATGAAGGCATCTGGAACTCGGGCAAGAACTCGGAGCCCAACCTGGCGTTCCGGCCGCGGCACAAGGAGGGCTACTTCCCGGTGCCGCCGACCGACAAGCTCCAGGACCTGCGGTCCGAGATCATGCTCAAGCTGATCGAGGCCGGCGTGCACGTCGAGGTGCAGCACCACGAGGTCGGCACCGCGGGTCAGGCCGAGATCGACATGCGCTTCGACACCCTCACGAAGATGGGCGACAAGATGATGGTCTACAAGTACGTCATCAAGAACGTAGCCGCCCAGCACGGCTATGTGGCGACCTTCATGCCCAAGCCGCTCTTCATGGACAACGGCTCGGGGATGCACGTGCACCAGAGCCTGTGGAAGGACGGCCAGAACCTCTTCGCAGACAAGAGCGGCTACGCAGGTTTGAGCCAGACGGCCGTCTACTACATCGGGGGCCTTCTGAAGCACGCGCCGGCGCTGCTCGCGCTGTGCGCGCCCACCACCAACTCGTATCGCCGGCTCGTGCCCGGCTACGAAGCGCCGATCAACCTCGTTTACTCGAAGCGGAACCGCTCGGCTTGCGTGCGCATCCCCATGTACTCCACCAACCCCAAGACGAAGCGCGTCGAGTTCCGCTCACCCGACCCGGCCGCGAACCCATACCTCGCTTTCTCGGCGTGCCTGATGGCCGGCCTGGACGGCATCAAGCACAAGATCCTGCCGCCGGAGCCGGTGGACAAGGACATCTACGAGCTCGACGGTGAGGAAAAGGCGAAGATCAAGTCGGTTCCGGGCTCGCTCGGCGAGTCGCTGGACGCGCTCGAGAAGGACCACGCGTTCCTCCTCGAAGGCGGCGTTTTCAC
>DASPYG010000149.1:0-24414 GCA_035636885.1 Candidatus Nitrosopolaris sp. | reverse complement strand
CGGGCGGTGGTGGGCGCAGTCAACGACGCGGTCGGTTACTTCCTCACGCATCCCGGCGCCGACGCCGAGTCGCTGGCCGACAGCCTCTGCCGGATCTTCGCGCCCTAGGTTCTGCTCCAGTAATACAGGTCGCGTAGATAGGCGATCGTCCCGCCGTGGAAGGCGTCGTGGTCGATCATCGTCGTGAAGATCCTCCATGCGGGCCACATCTCTCCCCAGTTGGTCTTCCGAGGTTCACTCCTCGTCGGTGAGCCTGTCGATTCGTGCTCGCAGCCGCGCGTAGCTCTCCCGCATCGTGGCCATGAGGAGCTCGGCCCGCGACATGCCCACGATTCTGCGACTAGGCTGACGCTGGTGTCGGATCCACTACGCAAGGTGCGCCGGATCTACGACCAGGATCCCGAGGCGTACCACCGGGCGATGTCGTCGCGCTTCACGGAGTGGATGCTCGGCGGGCGGCGCGCGAAGGTGGGGGAGACAGTGCGCGGGATGGTCCTGGACGTCGGCTTCGGCACCGGGCTCAGCGTCCCCCACTACCCTGCCGGCGTTCGCGTGATCGGCATTGACGTGAGCGCCAAGATGCTGGAGGTCGGCCGGCGTTTCGCACGCTCGAGCGGTCGCGACGCCGAGGTCGCGGTCATGGACGCCGAGCGCATGGCGCTGCCGGATGGCGTCTTCGACTCGGTTGCCTTCAACCTGTGCCTGTGCACGATCCCGAGCCCCGAGGCGGCGGTGCGGGAAGGAGTGCGAGTCGCGAAGCCGGGAGTGCCGATGGTGTTCCTGGAGCATGTGCGCAGTCACCTGCTGCCGGTGGCTCTGATCGAGGAGGCGGTGAACCCCGCGATGGTGGCGCTGCAGGCGGACCACATGAACCGGCGGACCGCCGAGATCGTCAGACGGAGCGGGGTGGAGGGGCTCTCGATCGACCGCTGGTTCGCCGGGATGTTCAACCTGATCATCGGTCGTGCACCCGGCCGCGGTTAAGCTACACTTGCACCCGAACGCCTGTTCGTGTAAGATGATTCGAACATGCGTACGCTGAGCACCCAGGTCAAGCTGCGCCGGCTTGTCCGATCCACTTCGGACGCGTTCTCGCGCGTGCGCTGGCAGCCGGCTGATCGGATCCTGGCCGGCTCGATCGTCGATCGCCTGCTGGCGCTCGCGGCCGAGGTCCGGGAGTCCTGGGCCCAGGAAGCGATCTCCGGACGGCCTGGCGAGGCTCTGAGCGCCTTCGTGGCCGAATCGCTGCGGATGGCCGAGCTGGCGGTCTCGGGCATCGCCCAGGAAGGCTCCGACCTGGGGCTGCTCCAGCAGGACTTCGATCGGGCCGCGCTGCCGCTGGAGGTTTTCCTGCGCGGCCTGGACGCCGAGCCGGCCCTGCAGCGCTCCGCCTAAAGATAAAGAAGATGCCCGAGCCTTCGGACACCGATTGGGCCTACGCAGCCGGATTCGTCGACGGCGAAGGCTGCATTGCGATCGTTCGTGCATTCGTACTGGCGCGAAACAAATTCTCCTACGGAGTTCACGTGGTTGTCGCCAACCGCGAACGACCGGTCTTGGAATGGATGCAGGGACTGTGGGGCGGATTGGTCGTCTCTGTATCGAACCGCACTGGGCTCGCGCGACAGAGCTGGACGTGGAGATCTAAAACGGGCCAAGGCGCGGAGCCCTTCCTTTGCGGCATTCGACCCTGGTTGCGGATCAAGTCCAAACAATGCGACAACGCTGTAGCGATGATCGGTCTGCTTAGGCGCAGCAGACGCACGCTCGGACCATATCCAATGCCGGCTGAATGGCTTACTGAGCAAGAGGAGCTCTACTGGATCCAGAGGGAACTCAATCACCGCGGCACAGCCGCATTCGTGAGGAGACCAATGCATTCGCCACGCCGCATTCATCGCGAGCGCTCAGTCGCGGCGCCCGCCGCCGTACTCGGGCTGTCTTAAAGCGATATTATCAGCATCATTAGCTGACGGTAGCGAGCGCCTCTCGGCCCCTTCCCGACCGGGATGAGCGCCTAAGCTCGCACGGTGACAGCGGGTTCCCTGGGCGTCCTGGTCGTTGGCGCTGCGGTTGCAGCGGCCGGAGCTGTATTCACATTCAACATCGGCGGGGCCAGCCAGAAGGCGGCGGACTTCTATGCCAAGCCCGGTCGGCCCAGGGCCTGGCGACGCAACCGGCAGGACGAGCCCCGTTTCTGGAAGGCGTTCGGCATGCTGTGGCTCGTTTTGGGCCTGGTTGATATCGGTGTGGACTTGCTCACCCTCGGTCGGTAGGCACGCTAGCGCGTCTGGCTCAGGGCGCCGGCCAGTTGTTCGCGCGTGATCCGGCCTTCGGCGACCACCACACCGTGGACCAGGACCACCGGGACCCGGAAATCGTAGAGCCGGTGAAGCTCCTCGTCGGTGTCGACGTCCGCGACCTCGGGGTGGACGCCAAGGTCACCCAGGAGGTGCAGGGCGTCGTCGCAGAGGTGGCAGCCCTGGCGGGTCACCAGGACGATCCTCATGACGGCTCTCGAGTGCTTCGTCGGAGGCTGTCGAGAAGGACCGTCCAGCCTTCGATGCTGACCGCACTCAGCATGCCGTTCCTGGCCCACGGGTCCTCGGCCATCCGCTCGCGGATCGCCTGCTCGGACACAGCTTCGACGACGTGGAGGGTGTCGCGGCCCCCCTCGAGCGGACCGCCAAGCAGGATGAAGCCGGCCTCGACCAGGCCGTCCATGAAGCTAGCGTGCTCATCCCAGCCCGCCTGCTCGCGCATGTCTCGCGACCAGTCCCACGGCCCACCACGCCTCAGACGAAGGACGAAGAGCGGCATCTACCGAGCCTAGCCTCTCTAAGCCGGCAGGCGCAGAGTCTCCCCCGCCTCGATCGCCGGGCTCGAAAGGTTGTTCAGGCGCTCGATCTCATCGACCCGGGCGCGGGTGTCGTCACCTGGATAGTGCTGTGCGGCGATCGTCCAGATCGTGTCACCGGGCTGCACGACCACCGTCTCTGAAACCCCGCCGCCCTGGGCGACCCGGCTCAAGGCGAGCATCACCGCCAGCGCCGCGACCAGGACCAGGGCCCAGCGGTAAACGTGCCGCAGGGCCCGGTCTGAACGGAGTGGGGTACGTGACCTGGTCGCGTAGCCGGCGGCGTACATGTGTTCGCCAGAGTAGCGAACGGGCGTTCGGCTGTCAAGGGCCGAACATAAGTTTGCATCCAGCGGGCGCAGGTGCTAGCATTGGCTTCAACGTCTTCCCCACGTCCTGATTACGAACCCATCTGGAGTACGAAATTGACTGAGCAGCTCACCGAACGGCAGAACAAGATCCTCGACTACATCCGCTACGTGACCAAGGCCCGCAACTACCCACCTAGCGTCCGTGAGATCGGCGAGGCGGTGGGCCTCAGCTCCAGCTCGACCGTGCACAACCATCTGAACCAGCTCGAGCGGCGCGGGCTCATCCGCCGCGACCCCAGCAAGTCCCGAACCGTCCAGCTGGTCCAGGACGCCGAGGTGGACAAGCAGCGTCGCAACGCGGTCTCGGTGCCCGTGGTGGGCAACGTGGCCGCCGGCGCGCCCATCCTGGCCGAGCAGAACATCGAAGACCACATCCTCCTCTCGCCCGACCTTGCCCAGGAAGGCTTCTTCCTCCTCCGCGTGCGCGGCGAAAGCATGATCAACGCCGGCATCTTCGACGGAGACATGGTCCTGGTGCGACCGCAGCAGGAGGCGCCCAACGGCTCCATCGTGGTTGCCATGGTCGATGGCGACGCCACCGTCAAGCGCTTCGAGCGCGGCAACGGCCACGTCAAGCTCATCGCCGAGAACCCGGCCTACGAGCCCATCGTCACCAGCAACGTCAGCCTGGTCGGCGTAGTCCGCGGAGTGATCAGGCTTTTCCGCTGATCCGAGCCCGGCGCGGCGCTGAGGCCGCCGCGTAAGGCTCAAAGCGCCGAACTGCGTGTCGGGGCGCCCAGCCCCAGGCGCGGGTGCCGTTCGGGACGTATTCGGTGCGCTCCACACCTCCGATCCGCCGCAGCTCGGCCAGCACGCCCTCGCGGCCGTACGGAACCAGGAGGTCGAGCGCCACGACGTCGCCACGGCTGGCCTTCTCGATCGCTTCCAGCAGCTCGGGGAACCCGATGCGGTTGATGGCCGAGATGGCCACGGCGCCCGGATAGCGGGCGGTCAGCGCGCCCACCGCCCGGCGGCGCGCGGCCGGGCCCAGCAAGTCAACCTTGTTCAGGGCCACCACACGAGGCTTGTGGGCGGCACCGAGGTCGGCCAGGACCTCCTCCACCGTCTCCGCCTGCTCCTCGACCGCCGGCGCGCTCACGTCCAGAACCTGGAGGATGACGTCCGCCTCCGTGACCTCTTCCAGCGTGGCGCGAAAGGCCGCCACCAGGTCGGTGGGCAGCTTCTGGATGAAACCGACCGTGTCGGTGAGCAGAAGGCCCCGACCGGTCTGCAAGTCGACCCGCCGCGTGGTCGGATCAAGAGTCGCGAACAGCCGCTGCTCGGCTTGCACGCGCGCCCCGGTGAGCGCGTTGAGAAGCGTCGACTTGCCGGCGTTTGTGTAGCCAACAATCGCGGCCGTCTCCAGCTCGGCGCGCCTGCGGCCGGTGCGCTGCTGGTGGCGCTGCGAGCGTACCTGCTCGATCTCACGCTCGAGGTCGCGCATCCGCTTGCGGATACGACGGCGTTCGACCTCGATCTGCTGCTCACCGAATCCGCCCCGGGCCCCCACCCCACCTCGGCGGCCGCCGACCTGGCGGTCGTATGCATAGGCGCCGATCAGCCGCGGCAGCAGGTGGTGCAGGCGCGCCGCCTCGACCTGCAGGCGGCCCTCGTGTGTCCGAGCGTGCTGGGCGAAGATCTCCAGGATCACCTCGGTGCGGTCGAGCACGCGGGTCTTGAGCTCCAGCTCGAGGTTGCGCTGCTGGCGCGGGCTGAGGTCGTCGTTGCAGACGATCAGGTCGAATTCACCCTCCAGCCTGAGCTCGCGCAGCTCCTCGACCTTGCCCATGCCGATGAAGTGCGCTGGATCGACCGCGGCACGTCGCTGCACGTCGGTACCGGCGATGTCCGCGCCCGCGGTCCGTGTGAGGTCGGCCAGCTCCGCCATCTGCTCACGGACCAGCTCAGGAGTCGTGCCGGGCAGCATCAGGCCGACCAGGAATGCCCGCTCACGTGGGGCCTTCGTGGTGATCAGAGCCTGAGTCGCCTCAGCCGGGCCATCGCCTCCGCCAGACGAGCGTCGGGCGCGGTGACCGACAGCCGGAAGTAACCCTCGCCGTAAGCTCCGAAGCCAACGCCCGGGGTGATGTTCACGCCCACCTCGTCGAGGACGTGGGATGCAAAACCGATCGAGTCATAACCGGAGGGTACGGGAGCCCATACATAAAAGGTCGCGCGTGGCGGTTTGATCGACCAGCCCAGGCTGTTCAGCGCATCGGCGACCAGATGGTGCCGGCGCTCGTAAACCTGGCACGCCTCGCGCGTCTCCTGCTCTCCCCCGTTCAGCGCCTCGATTGCGGCCCACTGCACGGCCTGGAAGATCCCTGAGTCGATGTTGGTCTTGAGCTGGCCGATGAGCGCCACCAGGTCCGCGCGACCACAAACCCAACCAATTCGCCATCCGGTCATGTTGTAGGTCTTCGAGAGCGAGTGAAATTCCAGACCGACATCTTTCGCGCCCTCGATCTCGAACAGGCTGAGCGGGCGATAGCCGCCGAATGCGATCTCGGAGTAGGGAGCGTCGTGACAAAGCACGATGCCGTGACGGCGGCAGAAGTCCACTGAGCGCTCCAGGAACGCCCGCTCCGCAACAGCAGCGGTGGGATTGTTCGGATAGTTGAGCCACATCAGCCGAGCGCGCTCGGCCACAGCGGTTGGGATGGCGTCGAGATCGGGCAGCCAGTGGTTCTCGGCCTTGAGCGGCATGATGAACGGCTCTCCGCCCGCCATCAGGGCCCCCGTGACATACGGGGTGTAGCCGGGATCGGGCGCGAGGACCACATCGCCTGGGTCGACCAGTGCCAGCGGGCCGTGACTGATCCCGTCCTTCGAGCCCAGCGTGGGCAGGATCTCCGTGGCGGGGTCGAGTGTCACGCTGAAACGATCGCGATACCAGTGCGCAATCGCCTCGCGCAGCTCGGCCAGCCCGAAATAGGACGGATAGCGATGATTCGATGGCTCTGCGGCGGTCTCCTGCAACACGCTCACGATTCGCCTCGGCGTGGGCAGGTCGGGGTCGCCGATGCCGAGCGAGATCACATCGACGCCCGCGCGCTTCTTCTCCTGCACTTTCCGGTCGATCTCAGCGAAGAGATAAGGGGGGATCAGGCTCAGCCGCTTTGCGCCGGCCGCGGTTCCCTTCATTCGGGCTCTTTCACGTACTTGAGGATAGCTGGCAAGGGATTGGGCTCGATCCCAAACCATCGCACCCGTACATCGCGCCGCCACCATCGCAGCTGGCGTCGCGCGTAGCGGCGATTGGATCGGGCCATTACCATCGGGAGCTCCTCAAGCGTGAGCTCGCTCCTGATGTGTGCGAGCGCTTCCGCGTATCCGATCCCAGTGAGCACCGCCGCGGTGTCAGGTACCCCGGCAGCGAGAGCGGCCTGTGTTTCGGCGATCAGGCCGCGCTCGACCTGCGTGTGGCTGCGCTCTTCGAGGCGGCGGTCGATCACGGAAAGATCGGCCACCAGGCCGATGCGCACGGGCTCCCAGGCCGGCGGAGTTCGCCGCCTCAGGCTGCGCAGCGGAGGCCCTTTCGTTCTCAGGATCTCGATGGCGCGGACCATCCGAACCGGATTCTGCAGGTCGACTCCCGGGTCCGGATCCAGCGCCAGAAGCTTCTCTCTAAGCTGCGCAACCTCGAGTTGCGCGAGATCACGTCGCAGGCATTCGTCGGGTGGCACGCCGGCAAGGCTGAAGCCATCGCACAACGCATCGACGTAGAGCATCGTTCCGCCTTCGACGATGGGAACCAGCCCGCGGCGCGCGATGTCGTCGATGGCGGCACGAGCACCCTCGACATATTGGGCCGCGTTGAACGTCGAGGCGGGATCGACCAAATCAATCATGTGGTAACGGATTTGCCGCCGCTGCTCGGGGCTCGGCTTGTTGGTGGCGATGTCCAACCGTTCGTAGACCTGGCGTGAGTCGGCGACCACGATCTCGCCACCGATTGCCTCAGCCAGGTCGAAGGCGAGTGCTGACTTGCCGATCCCAGTCGGCCCGACGATGACAGGCACCCGGGCGACTGTCAGTAGTTTCTGCGGAAGTGGCGCGTGAGCTCTTGCCACTCGACGATCAGGCGCGTCGGGCGCCCGTGCGGGCATGTGACCGATTCCTCGGCGACCTCCAGGTCCGCCAGGAGCTTGCGCTGCTCGGCCGGATCCAGCACATCGCCGAAGCGCACTGCGGAGTGGCACGCGAGAGCTGCGGCCGCTTTGTGCATCGCCCCATCGCCACGGGTCTCGCTGAGCGCTACGAGGGTTTCCTGTACCGCTGCGGTCGCGCGACCCGCGGGCATCTCCACCGGAACAGCGGTGATGCGCAGGCTGCGTGGCCCGAACTCTTCGTATTCCAGACCAAGGGTCGCCAGGTCCGCGCGGTGGTCGGCGGCGGCTGCGATCAGCGATGGCTCGACGTCGACCGCTTGAGGAATGAGCAGCGGCTGGCTGCCGCCAAGCCCGCTCCGCAGCCGTTCGAGCAGGCGGTTGTACAGCACGCGCTCGTGCGCGGCGTGCTGGTCGACCAGCACGAGCCCTTGCGGTCCCTCTGCCACGAGGTAGCCGGGGCCGACCTGCCCGATCGGCCTCAGCATCGCGACGCCGGCGACTCCAGGGTCGGGCCCGCCTTCCTCCAACGGCAGCGTCGTGGCCGTGTGCACCACGAGCTGGGATTCCTGTCCGCGACCCGCCGCCATCGCTGCCGCCGGTCGTGTGGCGCGATAGTGGATCGGTTCGCTGGCGCCCAGCGCGGCGCGAACGGCCCGCTGCAGTGCCGCGAACACGGCGCCCTCTTCGCGGAACCGCACCTCGCGCTTGGCAGGATGGACGTTGACGTCGACCAGCGATGGGTCGATGCCGATGTCGATCGTCGCCACCGGGTGGCGGCCCCGCTCGAGGCGGCCCTGGTAGCAGTCCTCGAGCGCGTAGGCGAGGGGACGTGAGCTGATCGGCCTTCCGTTCACCGCCAGCACGATCCCGTCGCGGCTCCCACGGCTCAGACGCGGCTGCGAGACCATTCCGGTCACCAGGGGCATGCCCACGATTTCCAGCATCTCCTCCGCAACCGCGGCGCCAAGAACCGATGCGAAAGCCCGCCGCCGGTCGCCGTCGCCGGTGCTGCCGACTGCTGCCCGGCCATCGATGGTCAGCTGGAATCGCACATGAGGAAGAAGCAGTGCGAAGGCGGTGATGACATCTTTGATGGCCGCGACTTCGGTCGCGTCTGACTTGAGGAACTTGAGCCTCGCGGGCACGTTGCCGAAAAGATCCCGTACCTCGACTGTGAGTCCGGTCAGCAGAGGACCCGCGCCGTGCTCGATGACCTCGCCCGCGCGGATGTGGATGCGCCCGCCCGCGCTGGTGCACTCGACCTCGGCAACCGCCGCGATGCTCGCGAGAGCCTCGCCCCGGAAGCCAAGGCTGGTGATGGCGTCGAGGTCACCGAGCGCGGTGATCTTGCTCGTCGCGTGACGAACGAAGGCGAGAGGCAGCTCGTCCGCGGGGATGCCATCGCCGTCGTCGCTCACACGGATCGACGTCCTCCCCGCTCCCCGCACGTCGATGCTGATCCTTCGCGCCTCGGCGTCGAGGGCGTTCTCGACCAGCTCTTTGACCACGGAGGCGGGGCGCTCGATCACCTCGCCAGCCGCGATCGCATCCGCGATCTCGGGCGGCAGGATGTGAATTGGCGTCACGTGTCCAGCCTGGCGCGCAGCTCGTAGAGCTTCTGCAGCGCTTCGAGCGGGCTCAGCGTGTCGGGCTCGATGTCTTGGAGCTCCTTGCGCAGGGGATCGGGTGTCATCTCCATCGGCAGGCCGAGCTGAAGCTCGGGCGGCTCCAGCGGGCGCTGCCGCTCGAGCTCCGCGAGCACCTGGCGCGCACGAGCGATGACACCAGAGGGAAGTCCCGCCAGCGCGGCGACGTGGATTCCGTACGACCGGTCCGCGCCTCCGGGCACGACCCGATGCAAGAAGCGCACTGTGTCCCCCTCGTCGAGCACCTCCACGCGCTGATTGCGCACGCGAGGCAATCGTTCGGCCAACGCCGTGAGCTCGTGGTAGTGGGTCGCGAACAACGTGCGGCAGCCGAGGCGGGGCGAGTCGTGCAGATACTCGACCACGGCCTGCGCAATCGACACTCCGTCATACGTCGAGGTCCCCCTCCCCACCTCGTCGAGGATGACGAGCGACGAGCGGGTGGCGTGGTTGAGGATGTTGGCCGTCTCGGTCATCTCCACCATGAACGTCGACATTCCCGCCGAGATGTCGTCATGTGCTCCCACGCGCGTGAAGATGCGGTCGACGAGTCCGACCACGGCCCGGTCGGCCGGCACGAAGCTTCCACATTGCGCCAGCAGCACGATGACCGCGGCCTGGCGTAGATATGTCGATTTGCCGGCCATGTTCGGGCCGGTGAGGATGGTGATCTGCTGGTCGTCCGGATCCAGGTCAAGGTCGTTGGAGACAAAAGCGCCATCGGCCAGATGCCGCTCCACCAGCGGGTGCCGCCCAGCCTTGATGTTCAGGGCGAGACCGGCGTTGACCGTAGGGCGCCGCCACCGCTCGCGAGCCGCGGCCACCGCCAGGCTTCTGAGCGCGTCGATGCTGCCGATCGCATGCGCCGTGGCGCGAATCGCGGGTGCGGACTCCGCCACCCTCACGGCCAGTTCGCGAAGGATGTCGACCTCTCTCGCAGTGATGCGTTCTTGTGCCGTGAGCACGATCGCTTCTTTTTCCTTCAGCTCCGCGGTGAGGTAGCGTTCGGCGCCGGTCAGTGTCTGCTTCCGAACGTAGTCGGTCGGTATGGAGGCCGCGTTGGCGTTGCTGACCTCGATGTAGTAGCCGAACACCTTGTTGAATCCGACCTTGAGTGTGCGGATGCCCGTGCGCCTACGCTCCGAGCCCTCGAGCGCCGCAATCCACTCACGCGCGCTTTGAGACGAGTCGACGATCGAATCCAGCTCTGCGTCGTAACCACGCTTGATGGCACCGCCGTCCCGTGCGTGTCCAGGCGGATCGTCGACCAGCGCCCGCGCCAGCTCCGATGCCAGCTCGGGTGAAGTGGCGATCTGTGTCGTGAGCTCCCTGGTCGCCAGCGCCTCACACGCTTTTGCGGCTTCTCTTACAGGCGGGATCGCGTCGAGCGAGCGCCGCAGCGCGACCAGCTCGCGAGCCGTGGCGTGACCCTGCGCCGCGCGCGCAACGAGGCGCTCCAGGTCGCCCATGTCCTTCAGGGCGGCGGCCAGCCCCTCCTGAAGGGTCGGGGCCGAGACGAGCTCGTCAACCGCTCCCAGTCGCAGCTCGATTGACTCAGCGTCTCGCATCGGAGCTCCCATCCAGGCGCGGAGCCGGCGAGCACCGATTGCGGTTCGCGTGTGGTCGAGGAGCTTGACGAGCTCAGGCAGCTCCAGGTTGCGCACGGTGGGCGCGTCGAGCGGCATCGTGGCGTCTGGCGAGTACGTTCGGACTGTGAGGAGCTCCGGTCCTATGCGGGTCTGGATCTGCTTCAGGTAGTCGAGCACGACGCCCGCGGCACCGACCGCCAGTGGTGCGTCGCCCGCGCCGACTGCCTCCGGAAATGCGATGCCCAGCAGATCCCGCAGCCTCTGCCGCCCTCGTACGGGATCGAACCGGTATTCCTCGATCTCCGGCTGCGTCAGGAGCTCGGCCGGCGCCAGGCGCGCAAGCTCCGCGCCGAGGCGCTCGGCCGGCAGCTGGCACAGGAGCAGCTCGCCGGTCGAGAGGTCGCATGCGGCGAGTCCCGCCTCGGCTCCGCGGATCCATGCGGCCACCAGGTAGTTCGGTCGCGCGGGGTCGAGATAGGAGTCTTCGACGACCGTGCCCGGAGTGAGCACGCGGGTGATGTCGCGCTTGACCACGGGGCCCTTGCCCGGGGCTTCGAGCTGGTCGCAGATGACGACCTTGTGGCCGGCCCGCAGCAGCTTGCCGACGTACGACTGCCAGGCGTGATACGGCACGCCGCACATCGGCGCGCGCCCGGATTTGCCCAGCGGTCGCGAGGTCAGGGTGACGCCCATTACCGGCGCGGCGGCGATCGCATCTTCGAAGAACACCTCGTAGAAGTCGCCGAGCCGGAAGAGGAGGATTCCGTCGGGATGCTGCTCTTTCGCTTCCCGGTACTGGCGCATGACCGGGGTTAGAGCAGGGGGCCAATCTTTCACGCGGCGGGCAGGCCCAGCAGCTGACCCGCAGTAGCCGACACCACACGAAGGTTGACGACGTCTCCCCCGGCCAGGCCCTTGCCTCGAAGCACCACGGCGCGCTTGCCCTGCCGGATCCTTCCGTAAGGGCGGCCGAGTTCGTCGCTGCCCTCGATCAGCACCTCGACGTCGCGGCCGACCCATCGCGCTGTTTTCCGCGTCGCGATCTCGCGCTGCAGTGCCAGCAGGTCGTTGAGCCTTCGCAGCTTCTCTTCGGCCGGAACGTCGTCGGCCAACTTGGTGGCGGCGAAGGTCCCGGGTCGGGGCGAGTACATGGCCAGGTGCACCACGTCGAACTCGATCTCCTCCAGCAGGGCGCGCGTGTTGAGGAACGCGGCTTCGGACTCGCCGGGGAAGCCGACGATGACGTCCGTCACCAGGCCGAGGTCCGGCATCAGTGCCCGCGCGTGCTCCACGATCGCGCGGTAGTGTCGGGTCTGGTAGCCGCGCGCCATGCGCTTGAGAATGCCGTCGTCACCGGACTGCACCGGCAGCTGCAGCTCTCTGCACACGACGGCGCTCGCGGCCATCGTCTCCAGTAGCTCCGGCTCGAGGTCCTGCGGGTGCGAGGTCATAAAGCGAAGCCTGCGGAGGCCGCG
This sequence comes from Candidatus Nitrosopolaris sp., assembly GCA_035636885.1. Taxonomy (GTDB): domain Bacteria; phylum Chloroflexota; class Dormibacteria; order Dormibacterales; family Dormibacteraceae; genus UBA10449. Next base: position 12,364 of record DASPYG010000149.1, on the reverse strand, counting down.
GATTCTCTCGACGGCGAGAACAAGTGCGGCGAGGCCTCCGCCACCCCCGGGATCTCTGTAGTCGTCGACGTTCTGTCCGAGGAGCACGACCTCGCGGGCACCCGCATCGACAGCGGCGCGGCATTCCTCGAGCACGTCTGTCATCGCCACGTGCCGCTCACGGCCGCGCACGCGCGGCACGATGCAGAACGTGCAGTTGTGGTCGCAGCCCTGGATCACGCGCACGTAGTAGCTGACGCCGGTGCGGCCCGCGGGCGGCAGCGCTTCGCCTTCCGAGTAGTCGTAGCGGGCCGCCAGACCAGCGATGAAATCGTCGTACTCGCCGATCGGCACGACAGAGTCGAGGTGAGGGAATCGCCGCCGGAGGCCGTCACCTTCCTTGGCCACGATGCATCCGGTGACGGCGATCGTCCGCTCCGGCGTCTTCCACGCCTTGAGCTCGTGCAGCTTGGAGTACACGCGATCCTCTGACGCCTGGCGGACGACGCAGGTGTTGAGGATGGCAACGTCGGCGCGCTCGAGAGAGTCCTCCTGGTAGCCGGCAGCGAGCAGGCGCCGGGCAAGGCTCTCCGAGTCGGCGGTGTTCATCTGACAGCCGATCGTCCAGATATGGAACGACCGCCCCTGGACCTTCTGCGGACCCGGCGTTATCGGCTCTCCACGAGCAACCTGATGCCGGTGCGTTCCTCGCCGTCGATCGAGATGTCGATGAAGGCCGGAATGCAGACCAGGTCGAGGCCGCCCGGCGCCACGTAGCCGCGCGAAATCGCTATGGCTTTGACCGCCTGGTTGATTGCGCCTGCTCCGATCGCCTGCACCTCGACGCGTCCTTTGCTCCGGATCACTCCCGCTATGGCGCCGGCCACCGCAACCGGCTTGGAGGTGGCTGACACTTTCAGCACCTCCGTTGGAGCGCGCTCCCCTGTCATTGCTGGAACCCCTTCAAATATGTTCGCGGTCGACTCGCTGGATCGATGTAGCTCGTCCGGTGGAACCACTAATGGTAACCAGTACCGCATTGAAAGTCACAATTCCTGACGCGACCACAAAACGGTTCGGGACGCCCGTCAGGAACCGCTGCAGGACGACGTTCTTGTCCATCCCGATGCAGCCGTCCCGGGGCCCCACCATGCCGACGTCGGTCACGTAGGCCGTGCCGCCCGGGAGGACCCTGGCGTCGGCGGTCGGGATGTGCGTGTGCGTACCGACCACGGCGCTGGCGCGCCCATCCAGGTACCAGCCCATGGCCGTCTTCTCTGAGGTCGCCTCCGCGTGCATGTCGCAGAAGACGATCGTGACCTCGGGATGCGCCGCCAGGATGGCGTCGGCGGTTCGGAATGGGTCGTCGAGCGGGTCCAGGAAGATGCGACCCATCAGGTTCATGACCAGGACGTCGTGGCCGCCCGCGCGGAACACGGTCCAGCCCTTGCCGGGGGCGGCCGGCGGGTAGTTGGCGGGGCGGATCACATGGTCCAGAGCCGGGAGCTCGGTGACGAACTCTTTCTGGGCGTACACGTGGTTGCCGGTGGTGATGACGTCGGCGCCCGCCGAACGCAGCTCTGAGACCAGCTTGGCCGTCAGGCCGAAGCCGCCGGCGGCGTTCTCGCCGTTGAGGATGACGACATCGGCCCCGACCTCCTTTTTCAGCCCGGGCAGGATCGCTTTGACCGCTTCGCGGCCGGGCTGGCCGACCACGTCGGCCACGAACAAAATGCGGAATTCGTCAGCCACCGATCGGAAAGGCTAGCCGGAAATGAAAAAGGGGAGCCCCGCCGGGCTCCCCTTTCACGTTCATTTTGCGTATTCGACGGCCCGCGTCTCGCGGACCACTGTGACCCGGATCTGGCCTGGAAAGCTCAGCTCCGTTTCGATTCGCTTGGCGATGTCTCTCGCCATCAGCTGGGCAGCCGTGTCGTCGATCTGCTCCGGCTTGACCAGGATCCTGACCTCGCGGCCGGCCTGGATGGCGTAGGACTGCTGGACGCCCTGGAACGAGTTGGCGATTTCCTCCAGCTTTTCCAGCCTCTTGACGTAGGCCTCGAGCGACTCACGACGAGCACCGGGGCGAGCCGCCGAGATGGCGTCTGCTGCGATCAGCAGGAGCGCCTCGATCGAATGTGGCTCTTCGTCGTAGTGATGCGCACGCACTGCATGCACGACCGGGGCGGGTACCCCATGTCGCTGCAGCAGGTCTGCCCCGATGACGGCATGCGAACCCTCGACCTCGTGATCGATGGCCTTGCCGATGTCGTGGAGCAAACCCGACATCTTGGCGATGCGAACGTCGGCGCCGATCTCGGACGCCATCATCGCGGCGAGATAAGCGACCTCTTTCGAATGGTTCAGCACCTGCTGGCCGTAGCTCGTGCGGAAACGCAGGATGCCGAGGTGACGGACGACCTCAGGGTGCAAACCCTGCATGCCCACTTCAAGGACCGCGGCCTCCCCCTCCTCCTTGACTCTTTGCAGAACCTCCTGGCGGGACTTGGCGACGATCTCTTCGATGCGGGCAGGATGAATTCGGCCGTCCACGATGAGCTTGTTGAGCGCGACCCTGGCCACCTCGCGGCGGACGGGGTCGAAGCCGCTGATGATCACGGCCTCCGGGGTGTCGTCGACGATGAGGTCGATCCCCGTCGCCTGCTGCAAGGCACGGATGTTGCGGCCTTCCTTTCCGATGATGCGTCCTTTGAGCTCGTCGGTCGGCAGCGGCAGCACCGATACCGAGACCTCGGCGGTCTGGTCGGCGGCGATGCGCTGGATCGACTCGGTGACGATCTCCCGGGCGCGGCGCTCGCTGTCGTCGCGAGCGGCCAGCTCGGCCTCTCGGACTTTGCGGGCGACCTCGTTGCGCAGCTCCTGCTCGACCTGGCCCATCAGGATGCCTTGAGCTTCCTGACGCGTCATGTTGGCGACGCGCTGAAGCTCCTTCTCCTGCTGGCGGTACGAGTCCTCGAGCTGTGCCTTGATCTCGTCCAACCCCTTCTCCTTGGTGCCGAGCTCACGCTCGCGTCGGTTGAGATCCTCGCCCTTGCGGTCGAGGTTCTCCTCTTTTTGGAGAAGGCGTTTTTCGATTTGCTGCGACTGGGCCCGGTACTCCCGGGCCTCCTGCTCGGCGGCGGTGCGGATCTGAACCGCTTCCTCTTTGGCCTCCAGGAGCTTTTCCTTGGCCTGGGTTTCTGCCTCGGAAAGCGACTGCTGGGCCTTGGCCTCGAGCGCACTTGCCCCGTTGCCCTGCCGGTTCCTCTGGAGCATGTAAGCCACCCCAAAGCCGGCGAGGAGCGCCACCACCAAAAGCGGTACGAAGACGTAGACAGGCATGTGACATGCACCTCATTTATTCGATTGTCAAAGTGCGGAACCATCGCAGCCTCTCAAAGGGCCCGCGAAATCGAGGATTCCGTGGGGCCCTCAATCGTTGGGGCCGCGGCGGGTTGGCTCTATGACTGCGGGCGTTTCCCGAACGCACCGCGTGAGGTGAAATTTTAGCTGTCGGTGGGACTCGCTGCCCCGGCCAGGACAGACATACAAGCCTCACGAGCCACTCCCATGGAGAAGCCACGGCTCACGAGCTTGGTTCCGATCCTGTCGAGCATCTCCCGGCGGCTGGATGCGGGCTTCGCCACGTACAGGCGTTCTGCGATCTGGGTGGCGGCGGCAAGCTGCTCTGCCGGCCCAAACCCAGCCAGGGCGGTATCCACCTCCGCTCGATCGACGCCCCTGGCGGCCAGCTCGGCGGACAGCGCCCGTGGTCCCCGGACCGTGCCACGTCGTCGCACGAAGGCCCGCGCGAAAGCCCGATCGTCGAGGTAGCCAAGCTCCTCGAGACGCTTCAGAGCCGCTCGGACGGCCATCCCGTCGTAGCCCCGCCGGGTCAGCTTGAGCAACAGCTCGACCCGCGAGTGCGCTCGCCGGCCGAGCAGTCGGAGGCCGGCATCGAGCGCTGTACCGGAGGGCGGAGCTTTAGAAGTCCTCCGCGCCACCGGAACCCGCCGCCGCGGCACTCGTTGAAGCGCGCAGCACCGACTGCGGAGTGCCGCCCGCTGCCTTGGCGCGCACCTTTGACTCGATCTCTCCAGAAAGGGTGGGATTCTCGCGCAGGTAGTTGCGCACGTTCTCGCGGCCTTGGCCGAGGCGCTGGTCGCCAAACGACATCCAGGTCCCGCTCTTCTCCAGGATCCCGTACTCGATCGCGGCGTCGATGAGCGAGCCTTCGCGCGAGATGCCTTCGTTGAACAAGATGTCGAACTCGGCGGCTCGGAACGGCGGCGCGACCTTGTTCTTGACGACCTTGACCTTCACGCGGGCGCCCACCGAATCCAGCCCGGACTTGATGACCTCCACCTTCCGGATGTCGAGCCGGACCGACGAGTAGAACTTGAGGGCGCGACCACCTGGCTGGGTCTCCGGATTTCCGAACATGATCCCGACCTTCTCGCGAAGCTGGTTCAGGAAGATGACCGAGCAGTTCGACTTCGAGATCGCGGCCGTGAGCTTGCGCAGCGCCTGCGACATGAGCCTGGCCTGCAGTCCGACATGGGCGTCACCCATCTCACCCTCGATCTCGGCTTTCGGCACCAACGCCGCCACGGAATCGATGACGATGACGTCCACGGCACCTGAGCGCACCAGGACCTCGACAATCTCGAGCGCCTGCTCGCCGGTGTCGGGCTGGCTGATCAGGAGGTCGTCGATCTTGACGCCGATCCGCGACGCGTAGAGCGGGTCGAGCGCGTGCTCGGCGTCGACGAACGCAGCCACGCCGCCCTGCTTCTGGGCTTCGGCGATGACATGCAGGGCGAGCGTCGTCTTGCCCGCCGACTCAGGGCCGTACAGCTCGGTCACGCGGCCGCGGGGGATCCCCCCCACGCCCAGGGCAAGGTCCAGCAGCAGCGCGCCGGTGGGGATCACGAGGATCTCGCCGCGTTGGGCTGCCTGCTCACCCAGCTTCATGATCGAGCCCTTCCCATAGCTCTTGACGATGTGGGAGATGGCCGAGTCGAGGGACTTCTCTTTCTCTTTTTCCAATGTCGTGAATGCCTCCTAGGTCGTTGCGGCGAGTGTTCTATGTCGTGGGTCTGGGGTCAACATCGTCTTAACAGCAAGCCGTCGCAAAAGTGTAGCGAACAGGTGTTCGGAGGTCAAGATGCTTTTCACGCGGGCTTTCTCGCCTGCTGGGCGGCTCCGGCTCGAACCTCCTCGATCATCAGCTGGAGGGCCTGCTCCGCCGCCTGCCGCCGGTTCGACCAGCGGTTGCCTGTGAACATGAACTCTTCGCATCGGCTCCCCCACTCCGAGGCGATGGCGATGTAGGTGAGGCCGACCGGCTTGTCCGATCCGTCGGAATCGGGCCCTGCGATTCCTGTGGTCGAAGCCGCCAGGGTCGTGGCGAATCGAGCCTTCGCGCCCTCTGCCATGGAGAGCGCCACCTCGCGGCTCACCGCCCCGTGATCCGCGAGCAGCGATGCCGGGACCCCGAGCTCGTCACGCTTGACCTGGTCCGCATACGCGATCACGCCTCCGATGAAGTAGGCAGAGCTGCCCGGGCGATCCGTGATGAGCGACCCGAGCAGGCCGGCCGTGCAGGACTCCGCCACCGAGACGGTGAGCCCTTCGCGGGCCAGAATCGCGCCAAGCTCGTCGGCAAGGGGGTCGATCCCCGCCTGGGAAGAGGTAGCCCGGCCGAGACCGATCAGATGGCGGAATCGAACCAGGTAGTCGACTCCGCTGACCATCGTGAACACGACCGCAACCGCGACGGCGATGGCGGCGAGCGGCACCAGCTCCGGATACGGTCGCTGCAGGATCAGGAGCGCAACCGCCGCCATCTGCGTCACCGTCTTGGTCTTGCCGAGCGGGGCCGCCCCGATCACGTGTCCCTGGCTTGCACCCACGGAGCGCAGGATCGTGATCAGGAGCTCGCGCGAGAAGATCACCACGACGACCCAGGCCGCGACGAGGCCCTCCTGGACGAGAACGATCAGGACCGAGAGCACCAGGAGCTTGTCTGCCAGGGGGTCGAGGAACTTGCCGAGGTCGCTCACCAAGCCGCGGCGGCGCGCAATCTGGCCGTCCAGCGTGTCGGTGAGCGAGAAGACGATGAAGAGCGCCGCCGCCGCCTGGTCGTGGCCCGGGAAGCGCACCAGAAGCAGGGCCATGAGCAGCGGGATCGCCGCCAGGCGGCTGAGCGTCAGGACATTCGGGAGGTTCATGGCTGCTTACGGAGAAGTGTGCGACGAGGGCGAGGGTGATGGCAGCGGCGTGGCCGCCGGGCTGTCGGCCGGGGCGGCGATGATCGTGGGCCGCTGGTCGGCTTCGATCTGACGCCACGCGTACGCGGTGAACGCGCCCGCGAGCAGGAGCAGGCCGACCAGGGCCGCTGCGGGGCCGCTCAGGATCATTCGCGGCTGCACTCGAAGGATCGCCAGGCTCAACGACCTGCGCGTGTCCTGCAGCGATGGCGGCAGCTTGGCCACCAAGGACTCTTCGTCGAGGCCCAGGTAGCGCGCGTATGTGCGCATGTAGCCGCGCGCGTAAACCGGCGCGGGCAGCAGCTCAGGCTCGTCGGCCTCCAACGCTCTCAGATGCTCGAGCCGGATGCGGGTCGCCGACGATGCCTGCTGGAGGGTGAGGCCGCGCTCGCCGCGCTTGGCAGCGAGAAAGGCCCCGGGAGTCACGGCCGGGGGCCTTGGCGAGAGATTCGGCGACCAGGCGGTACCTCTGGGGTCCCCATGCCGCAGGCATGGGAGAGTCCCCGAGCACCGGAGCCGAACGCATCTGGCATGCGTGAGCGAGGAGCGGAGGCGGCAACAACGGAGATGGGCTGAATGGGCGCCGAAGATCCGTCTAGGATCCCCGGCCGCGACTCCCACATCATTCGAGGCCTATGCGCTCCAACAGGTCGTCTACATCGGGAAGGTTCATCAGGACCTCACGCGACTTGGAGCCCTGGTAGCCGCCGATGACGCGATGCTCCGCGAGCTGGTCGACGATTCGGCCCGCCCGCGAGTAGCCGACGTTGAACTTTCTCTGCACCAACGACACCGAAGCGCCGCCTTCGGCCGCGACCGCCCTGGCGGCGCGCGCGAAGAGCGGATCCAGCTTGCGCTCGGTGACCTGGTGGCCCCCCTCCCACTCCGAGCCCGCGCCTTCCTCGAGGATCTCGTCCATGTAGCGCGGGTCGCCCTGCGATCGCCAGAAGTTGACCACCGACTCGACCTCGGGGTCGCTCACGAACGCTCCCTGGATGCGCGTCGGCTTGCCCGCGTCGACCGGCTGGTAGAGCATGTCCCCACGACCAAGGAGCTTCTCGGCGCCGCCCGAGTCGAGGATGACGCGGCTGTCGACCTGCGAGCCGACAGCGAACGCGATTCGCGACGGGATGTTGGCCTTGATGAGGCCGGTGATGATGTCGGTTGACGGCCGCTGCGTCGCGATCACCAGATGGATGCCCACCGCTCGCGCCAGCTGAGCGATGCGGCAGATGAGCTCCTCGATCTCACCGGCGGCGACCATCATCAGGTCGGCGAGCTCGTCGATGACGATGACGACGTAGGGCAGCTGTCGAGCAAGTCGCTGCGTCGCCTTCTCGTTGTAGGCTGCGATGTTGCGCACGCCTTCGGCTGAGAACATCTTGTAACGGCGGTCCATCTCCGCCACCGCCCAGCGCAGCGCAGCCGCGGCCTGGTGAGGCTCGACGAGGACGGGCAGCGCAAGGTGCGGGAGCCCGTTGTAGTTGGTCAGCTCAACGCGCTTGGGGTCGATGAGCAGCAGACGCATGTGGTCGGGAGTGACCTGGAAGAGAAGGCTCGTGATCAATGCGTTGATGCACACGCTCTTGCCCTGGCCGGTTGCGCCGGCGATGAGCAAATGGGGCATGCGAGTCAGGTCGCCGACTATGGACTGGCCTGAGACGTCGTTGCCGAGCGCGAGCGCCAGCATGTGCGTGCCCTCGCGGAAAGTCGCGGTCTCCAGCACCTCGCGGATCGTGACCAGGCTTGCCGCCTTGTTGGGCACCTCGATCCCCACCGCCGACTTGCCGGGGATGGGCGCTTCGATGCGAAGCGGTGCGGCCGCCAGCGCGAGGGACAGGTCGTTCTGCAGGGCCGTGATCCTCTTGACCTGCACGCCCGGACCGGGCTGCAGCTCGTACTGCGTCACTGCCGGCCCTGGATTGACGCCGACCACCTTGCACGAAACTCCAAACGTCTCGAGCGTGCTCTCGATGATCTTGACGTTGCGCTTGATCTCATCGGCCATGCGCTCGCGCCGCGCGGTCACAGTGTCGAGCAGCGCGATGGAGGGCAGCTTCCATTCGATCTCGGGGAGGTCGTCCTCGGCCTCCGCGACGACGCGCAGTGCGGGTTTTTCGGGCTCTTCGTCCGGTTCGTCGGCGTCGGATTTCGGCACGTGCGGCGTTACTGGCTCGTCGTCGTCCTCGACCTCCCATGAACGCATGGCGGCGACGGGCGGATAGGCAGGTCCCACCGGTTCGGTGTCGGCGACCGCAGCGGCCTTCATCGATGCCTTCGCGTTGTTTCTGGCCGGCTCGCCGGGGGAGGCGACCAGCCGATCGAGCCTTCGCCGCTCCGCGTAAGCGGCCTGGCCCGTGTTCACGACTGCGGCGATGAGGGCGCCGGGACTGAAGTGAATCGTCACGATCAAGCCGATGACGAGGGCCGCGATCAGCAGGGCCCACGCACCCACCTCACCCGCGAGACCGACCATCGCGCGGTCGATCGAGCGCCCGGCCGCGCCGCCCGCTTGTGCGGCCAGCCCGAAGAGTCCGATGAGCGCGATCACCGCCACCGTGCCCGCCAGCACGTCGAGCAGCCGGGGTCGTGGCGCCTGCGGCCAGAGCATGTACGCGCCCAGCGCCACAGCACCGACCACGGGCACGAACCACGCTTTGCCGAAGCTGGCTGTGAGCCATTGCTGGAGGCCGGCCAGGATCGAGCCGGCGTGACTGGCGACGGCAAGGACGCCGAGCAAGCCGACCAAGATCAGAAGGACGCCGGTTATCTCTCGAACCTGGCGCTGGGTCAGGTGCGGCCGGGCAGGCCGCTTGGACCGCGCAGAGCGGGAGCGCGAAGAGGAGGCGCGCCGGGCGCCGTTCGCGCGTGAGCGAGAGCTTCGTGAGTTGGTGCGACGCATGCTGGCTTGCCGGCAGTGCCGGGCTCAGCGGATTCTACACCGGCCTGATTTGGGCAACTGATTCTTCCCCAGCGGAGCGTCGCGGCTTCGACACGCGAGCCGACCTCTCCATGAGAGGGGAGGCATACTCTCCCCATGGCTGTCGATCCGTTCGCGGACGCCGAGACTCGTTATCGCACGCTGGTCGAGGAACGTCGCCACGGCGGCCTTCCGGCCCGCGCCTTCAGGCTCGCGGTCCGCGACCTCGCCGTGCTCGATGGCGAAGGCCGGCGCTGGATGCTCGGCCCCGAGGACGGCATCTGGTACCGACGAGAGCGCGAGCGCTGGCTGCAGGCGGACCCTCCACGCCGGCTGGTCTGCGCATCGTGTGGACATCACAATCTCGGCCGTCACAGCTACTGCGTCGAGTGCGGGCAGCGCCTGATTCGCTCCTGATCAGCGGCGCCCCTCTCCCAAGCCCTCCCCTCCGGGGAAAGGGAGTCATCTGACCTGGTGCGTTTGCGCCCACCAGATGCCGCCCGTCAACGCGGCAACCAGCGGCACCAGAGCGGCCAGAAACCATAAGCGCCACCAGAGAGGCCTCTGCGCGCCACGCACGAGCTCATGGCCGCAGAAGCCGCAATAGCGATCGAAGGGGCCGGCGATGCCACGGCAGCTTCCGCATTGATGCAGCTGCAGCCCGCAGTGCGCGCAGCGCGCCTCCTCGGAATGATCGAGCACCATCGCGGGCTGGTCGCATCGAGGACACAGGCTCGGCGCGACGAGCGCCAATGGCGGGAGCTTCATATTTCCGTCAACACTGGGATCACCATCGGCCGGCGCCGCGTCTGTTTGTAGACGGTCTTCTGCACAGCGTCGTGGATCGCCTCGCTGATCAGGTTGACGTCGGCGTGCGTGTCTGCAAATCGGTTGATGCTCGCCATCACGGCTTTCCTCGCGTCCGCCATCAACTTGGACGAAAGCACGGGTTCGATGACTCCACGCGACACGAGGTCTGGGCCGGCGCGCACGGTCCCGGTGTCGCGGTCGAGGACCAGGGTTACGACCAGGATTCCATCCTCGGCCAGGTGGCGGCGGTCGCGTAGAACGACCTGCTCGACATCGCCGACGCCCAGCCCGTCGACGAAAACCAGGCCGGTGCTGATCTTCTCGCCGCGGCGCATCGACTGCTTGTCCAGCTCGAGGGTCTCACCATCCTCCACCACCGCGATGTTGGCGGCCTCGATGCCCGCCTCGCGCGCGAGGTCTGCGTGCTGATAAAGCTGCCGGTATTCGCCATGCACTGGAACGAAGTAGCGCGGGCGGACCGCATCGATCATCTCCCTCAGCTCGTCTTTCTGGGCGTGTCCGGTGACGTGGACATGGCCGACCTCGGAATAGAACACGTGCGCCCCGTGCCGGTACAGGTTGTTGACCGTTTGGTGCACCATGCGCTCGTTGCCTGGGATGGGTCGCGCAGAGATCACCACCCAGTCGTCTTTCAGCACGTTGACGACGGGGTGGCGCTGGGCGGCGAATCTCGCGAGCGCCGACATCGGCTCCCCCTGGCTGCCCGCCGTAAGAAGGAGGAGCTTGGACGGGGCGATCCGATCGGTGCTCTCGAGCTGCACTGTGAGTCCTTCCGGCACATCGAGGAAGCCGAGCTCGCGAGCGGTCTTGAAGTTGGTCTGCAAGCTGCGCCCGACCACCGCGACCTTGCGGTCGAACTGCACCGCCATCCGCACCAGGTGCTGGATACGGTGGATGTTGGACGCGAAGTTCGCGACGACGATGCGCCCCGGAGCCGCACCGAAGATGCGCTCGAACGGCGCATGAAGGTCGCGCTCTGATCCCGAGCGGCCGGATCGCTCAGCGTTGGTCGAGTCGCTGAGCAGCAGCAGCACGCCGTCGTCGCCGAGCCGCCGGAAGCGCTCCATGTCCGTCGGGTGACCGTCAGGAGGCGCTGGATCGAGCTTGAAGTCGCTGGTGTAGATGACCCTGCCGACCGGCGTCTGGATCGAGAGCGCCACCGCGTCCGGGATCGAATGGCACACAGCCACCGTCTCGACGCGAAAGGGCCCGAGCTGAACGGTGTCGCCCACACGCACCTCGCGCAGGTCGGATTCGCGCAGGATGCGGTGCTCCTTTAGCTTCGGCTTGACGAGCCCGAGTGTGAGCCGAGTCCCGTAAACGGGCACGTTGAGCTTCTTGAGCGCGTAGGGAAGCCCGCCGATGTGGTCTTCGTGACCGTGGCTCAGGAAGATGCCGAGCACCTTCCGGCGGGACTCGAGCAGGTAGGAGATGTCGGGAAGGACGAGGTCGATGCCGAGCATGTCGTCCTGCGGAAACATGAGGCCGGCGTCGACGACGAGGATCTGGTCCTCCCACTCCAGGGCCCACATGTTGATGCCGACCTCGCCGAGGCCTCCGAGCGGCAGGTAACGAAGCCGCGAGCCGCTCACAACAGGCGCAGCTGCTCGGCTTTTTCCACTGGGGCCCCCGGGACGGAGTCGCGGGAGTGGACCGGTTCGGGTGGTGGAGGCGGCGCCAGCAGCTTGTCGAGGTACGCCTTGACGCTGTCGAAGTCTCGCTCGAGGTCGGCGACGAGGGCGCCGTTGTGGAGCGCCGCTGCCGGGTGATACAGGGGCACGTAGGCGACGTCGCCGCGGCGCACGAGGCTGCCATGAATGCGCGAGATCGAGCCCTGGCCGGGCAGCAGTCTCTCCAGCGCGTGGCGTCCGAGGATCAGCACCACCTTCGGCTTGATCATGGACAGCTGCCGCGCGAGGTAAGGCGAGCACGACTCGACCTCGTTTGGCATCGGGTCGCGATTCTGCGGCGGCCGGCACTTGAGAACGTTGGTGATGTACACGTCGGTACGGCCGAGACCGATCCGCGCAAGCAGGGTGTCCAGCAGCTTGCCGGCCGCGCCCACGAACGGCTCGCCCTGCCGGTCCTCGTTGAAGCCTGGCGCCTCGCCGACGATCATGATGTCAGCCGGGCACGGTCCGATCCCGGGCACTGCCTGCGTGCGAGTCGCGTGGAGGCTGCATTTGACGCACGCGCGAATCTCGGCGTGGAGCTGGTCGAGCTCGGGGGATGCGCTAGGCGACTTTGACCCCTGCCTTGAACGTGATCAGGCTCCCCGCGTCTCCGATCGTCTGCATCACGGCCTTGAGCTGGTCGTCGGTGAGCGGAACGAGCGGCAGCCGGAACGGTCCGGCGGGGAAAC
>DASPYG010000148.1:0-3322 GCA_035636885.1 Candidatus Nitrosopolaris sp. | reverse complement strand
CTCCTCTTCTCCAACCTGTTCGCGCTGCCTCTCATGAACCTGGGTGGGCTGTTGCTCGAGAGCTCCCCGCGCCGCGACTACCAGGGCGTCCTCGGCGCCGTCGCCCTGTCCTTCTTGCTCGTGCCCTTCCAGGCCTGGGCGTCGGTCAAGGGCTTGTTCGAACGGCGTGAGGGTGGCTGGTTCCGCACGCCAAAGACGGGCCGCATCACCAATCGCGTCGAGCATCTGCCGCAGCGGAAGAGTCTGAACCGGTGGCTCCGTCCGCGGCCGACCACACCAAACGCCGGCGGCCGTCGCGCGAGCCGCGCGTTTCGCCTCGTCTGCATCGCGGCCCCCATCCTCGTCCTGACGATCCTCGGCATTGGCGCGGCAACCGCGCCAACAGTGCTCGCCGCCAATGTCTACTACCTCCACAATCCAGGCGGCGCCTACACCATGGACAGCAGCCCGACGAACGGCACGCCGGCGAAATTCCAGATGAACAATCCGGGCGTGACGCAGACCTGGGCCTCCACGGTGGCCTATACCGGGCAGACCGTCCCGGCCGGCAGCTACACCTTCACCTACTGGACATCGGGGGAGGGGGGCGCCACCGTGACGGCCATCCTGACCTTCGGTTACAGCGTGACCGCATCCTGTGCGGTAGTTGTCCCGATCGCTTCGTGGACGGCGTCACTGGTCAACGGCGGTGGCTCGTCGACCTCGACCAGCATACCGGCGGTCCTCCTCCCAGCCAGCTCTTATCTGTGCTTGCAGATTACCGTCGTCGCGGTGGACAAAGGCGGTCTCGACCTTCGCTACGACGCCAATAACCAGCAAACCTCGATCGCGACCCCGTCGATCGTCGTTCCCGAGCACGGTAGTCCCCTCATCGGGCTGGCGATCCTCCTTCCGCTGCTGGTGGGGCAACTGATCCGGAAACCGCTGCGGGCGCGGGCGAGGATCCGGTGACGCATCCCCGGACGACGCCGGTGTTTGCCATGCTCCTGGCGGTGACGGCCGTCCTGCTGGTCGTCCTGCCCTTCGTCTCCACCTTTGACGATCTCTTGACTGTGGTCGGAATGCGGTTGGGCATCGCGGCGCCGTTGCAGTGGATCGTGCCGGCGGAGGTCCGCGTCACGGTTGTGGTGCTAGGACTGTTCGGCATGCACGCCGCGGCGGCGGGGAATCAGCTGGTCGTCTGGAATTCGAGCGGCGCGCCGCAAACGCTCTTCATCTCGTGGAACTGCGTCGGCTGGCAAAGCCTGATCCTGCTTGGCTTGAGCCTGATGGTCGGACTTCGCGGACCGATGACGCTGGCCACCAGGATCCAGGTGATCGCCCTTGGCGTGCTGGGCACGGTGCTCATCAACATCGCGCGCATCACCGTCGTCTGCGCGCTAGCCGCGCTAGCCGGCTATCTGCCGGCGGTCCTCTTCCATGACTACGGCGGCACCCTCCTCCTGGTCAGCTGGCTCTTCACCTTCTGGGTGATCGCGTACCGCTGGCTGGTGCCCGATCCGGCGCTGGCGGTCTAGCAGCTCGTACCGGTAAAGAGCCTCGGGCCTTCCCCTGGGCAATCCGTGCAAGTTTCTCAGTTACATTAGCCTGCCATCGAATGCGCCGAAAAATCCGAATCGAGCACGCGCGGCGGCTGGCCGTTGCGCGCCAGCAGCTGAGCGGCTCACGGCCGAAACCCGTCACGGCTGACGACATCCATGCGCTGGTGCGGACGATCGGCTGCCTGCAGCTGGACCCGACCGCCATCGTCGCGCGCAGCCATCTGCTCGTCCTCTTCAGCCGCCTCGGTGCCTTCGACCCCAAGCTCATTGACACCCTGCTCTGGGACGAGCGCCGCTTGTATGAATACTGGGCCCATCAGGCGTCCATCGTCGCGACGGAGGACCGCGCGCTGCACCTCGCGTTGCCGCCGCCCTGGCTCGACCAGCGAACCACGGCGGCCTGGATGACGACGCGGGCCCGGTTCAGCGAGCTCGTCCTCGAGCGCCTGGCGGCAACGGCCTCGGTGCGCGCCGCCGACTTCGAGCAACACACCGAAAAGTACGAATCCGGCTGGGGCCTGCGCAGCCCGATCGTGGACACGCTCGCGCTCCTCTGGCTCCAGGGCCGGATCGTCCCTGCGGGTCGCGTCGGAAGTGGGCGACGGTGGGCGCTGGCGGAATGCTGGTTCCGAACACCGGTGGGCCCAATTCCAGACCACGCCGTCGCGCTTCGCCAGGCCGCCGTCCGGTCCCTACGCGCGCTCGGCGTGGCCACGCAGCAGCAAGTGAAGCGCCATTTCATCCGGCACCGCTATCAGGGACTTGCGCCCGTTTGGAAACAGCTCGAGGCCGATGGGGTAATCGTTCCGATCGACCTTGGGCTCAAAGGCGACTGGTACATCCACGGGGACGACCTCGAGCTGCTCGACCAGATTGAGTCGGGCGCATTCGAGCCGCGGACCACGCTGCTCTCGCCATTCGACAACCTCATCTGCGATCGCGACCGGACGCTGGCCCTCTGGGGATTCGACTTCAAGCTCGAGATTTACGTGCCCAAGAGCAAGCGCTGGGGGTACTTCGTGATGCCGCTGCTGCACGGCGAGCGCATCATCGCCCGCCTCGATCTCGCCGTCGACCGCACGGAGGGCACTCTCGATGTGATCGGCGAGCGATGGGAGCCGGGCGGGGAAGGGGGGCGTCGGCCGGTTCGCCCTACGACGCGAGCCCTCGGCGAGCTGGCGGCGTTCCTCGGCGTGGGCGTCCGGCGCTAATTCGGAGAAATATATCGTTGACAAAACATATGTCGTAAGAGTAATGTATGGGCATGCCCGACGCCTTCCAGATCCTGGCCGACCCCACCCGACGCCGCCTCATCGAGGCGCTGCGGGATGGCGAGCGCTCCGTGGGCGAGCTGGTCGGCGTCGTCGACATCGGACAGCCCGGTGTCTCGCGGCAGCTCGCCATCCTGCAGGACGCTCAGTTCGTGGCCGTCCGTCCGGAGGGCCGCCGGCGGCTCTACGCGCTCAGGCCGGAGCCGTTCCGCGAACTGGACGAATGGATGATGGGCTACCGCGCGATGTGGGAGGCGCGCCTCGATCGATTTGCGACAGAACTCGACCGGCGGGGCAGGACCCGACCGAAGCATAAGGAGGAACGCGAGTGACGCAATTGAACACGGAGACGACGGCGGTGGCAAACAAGATAACGGTGCAGAGCGTGAGGCCGTGTTTGACGTTCAAGGAAGGGACCGAAGAGGCGATCAACTTCTACGTCTCGCTGTTTGAGAATTCAAAGGTCGTGAGCTTGCTCCGAGCGCCGGCAGGCGGCCCGCTCCCTGAAGG
>DASPYG010000147.1:0-4713 GCA_035636885.1 Candidatus Nitrosopolaris sp. | reverse complement strand
CCGAGGCTCGCGCCAAAGAGCTGCGGCGGTGGGTCGAGCGCCTCATCACCACCGCCAAGGACGGGGACGTCACCGCGCGTCGCAAGGTCAGCGAGGAGATCTCCAAACCAGAGGTGGTGGAGAGGTTGTTCTCGAACCTGGTACCGAGGCTTTCCGAGCGGCCAGGCGGATACACGCGAATCATCCACAAGGGCCCGCGATTGGGCGACGCGGCACCGATGGTGATCATCGAACTAGTCGACTGACAATTGAATAGGGCGCTGCGCCCAGGCCGGATTCATTCCGGCCGTCACCGGGCGTACCCATCAAGTCTCCCTGGCGTTGCGCGGGGGAGGAGGGGGTACCGCGGGGGAGGACAGCCGTCCTCACCTGCGCTCTAACAAGTGAATATCAAAGTCGTGCTGGAGTACGACGGGTCGAACTTCGCCGGCTGGCAGCAGCAGGCCAAGGGTCGCACCGTGGAAGCCGAGCTGAAGCGTGCGCTACGTGAGATCACGGGCAAGGACCACCTGGTCTACGCGGCCGGACGCACTGACGCGGGCGCTCATGCAGAAGGTCAGGTCGCCAACTTCCATACCGACGGGCGGATCTCGCCGAGGCGGCTGATGGCGGCTCTCAACGCGAAGCTTCCGGAGGACGTCGCGGTTTTGTCGGCGGAACCCGTGGCCGACGACTTCCACGCCCGCTACTCCGCTCGCTGGCGCCGCTACCGGTATCGGTATCTGGACAGGCCCGCGCGGCCCGCGCTCGACCGTAACCGCTGCTGGCATATCAGCCAGACGCTCGATGTCGAGGCGATGTCTGACGCATCGAGCGCGCTGGTCGGCAAGCACGACTGGACGAGCTACTGCGCGGCTTCCGAGCCGCCTGACACGAGGGTGCGCGAGATGCGCTCCGCCCGCGTCTTTAGGCGCGGCGACTTCGTCGAGCTGGAGCTGGTCGCGGAGGGTTTCCTACGAGGCCTGGCGCGCAGCATCGCGGGCGCGCTGGCCGACGTGGGCCGCGGAGTGCGGCCGCCAGAATGGGTGGGAGACGTCCTCCAAGCGCGCGACCGCCGCCAGGCGCCGCGCACCGCGCCCGCGGGAGGGCTGACCTTGATGGAAGTGATTTACTAGGAAACTCGAAAAAGAGATGAGCAAACAGAAAACATGGACGGCGAAAGCCGCGGATCTGAAGAGTGACTGGTATGTCGTCGATGCGACAGACCAGGTTCTCGGCCGCCTGGCGTCAGGCGTGGCCGCGATCCTGCGCGGCAAGCACAAGCCGACCTTCACCCCTCACCTGAACAGTGGCGACCACGTAGTGGTGATTAATGCGGCCAAGGTGAAGGTCACCGGCAGCAAGCTGCAGAACAAGGAATACACGCGGTACACCGGTTACCCGGGCGGCCTTCGGAAGCGGACGATGGAGCGCGCGCAGCAGCTCGATCCGACGTTCCCGATCACGACAGCCGTGCGCGGCATGCTGCAGCGCAACACCCTGGGAGCCGATATGCTGAAGCGCCTTCGCGTCTACGCGGGCGCGGAGCACGGTCACCAGGCCCAGCAGCCGAAGACGCTGAGCTTCGACGAGAAAGGAAACATGAAGATTGGCTGACACGATGAATCGAGGCACCGGCCGCCGGAAGAACGCGATCGCCCGCGTGCGATTGCAACCGGGCGAGGGCCGCGTCACCGTCAACGAGAAGGATCCCCTCGCGTATCTCGGCCGGCGCGTGCTGGAGATGACGGCTCTCGCGCCGCTGCGTGTGACTAACACCCAGCGCAAGTTCGACATCACGATCAAGGTGATCGGCGGCGGTACCAGCGGTCAGGCCGGCGCGATCGCCCACGGCATCGCGCGCGCGCTCTGCCGCTATGACCCCGACTTTCGCGCGGCGCTGAAGAAGGCGGGGCTGCTGACGCGAGACGCTCGGATGAAGGAGCGCAAGAAGTACGGACTGAAGCGGGCCCGGAAAGCTCCCCAGTACACAAAGCGATAGAAGCGGGTTCTCGCCGGCTCGACTGGCCCGACTGCCAGAACACCCGCGACCTCGGCGGTCTTCCTCGGAATGGTGGTCTGACGCGCGCACGCGTCGTGATCCGGTCCGACCACCTCGGTCACCTCACCCCCGAGGGACGCAAGGCGCTCACCGCGTACGGCGTGTCGGTCGTCATCGACCTGCGCAGCGCGTCCGAGGTCCTCACCAAGCCAAATCCGTTTGCCGATGGGACCGCGGCGCGCTACCTGCATCACGAGCTCGTGGACGACGCGAACATGAACAACATCGGCGATTCCGAGAGCATGTTCGAGCGCTACCTGTTCATCGTCAACCACCGACCCCACGCGTTTCGCGACGTCCTCACCTCGCTGGCCGAGGCGGAGGGTGGCGTCCTGTTTCACTGCTTCGCCGGCAAAGACCGGACGGGGCTCGTCGCGGCGATGATCCTATCCCTTGCCGGCGTGCCCGCCGAACACATCGCCGCGGACTACGGCGAGACCGACCGCCAGCTTGCCAAGCAGTACGAGGTGTGGGTCAGCGAGGCCGAGCCCGAAAAGCGCGACGCGTTTCGCGAGGAGCTTCGATGCCCGCCGGAGCGCATTCTCGGCGTGCTCGAGCACATGGAGCACGAGTGGGGCGGGGTCCAGGGCTACCTCGAGGTCGCCGGGATGACTCCGGCGAACATCGACCGCGTCAGGACGCGACTGGCATAGACCCGGGAACGATACGTGGCCGGCTGGTCGAGCTTCGACCCGCAGAAGGCTTCGAGCCCTCGTCGGGCAGCTCGAGGTGGTGGGTATGGCGGCCGTCAAAGTGCTCGCCGACGACACGAATCTCGATAGGAAGTCGGCACTGGAGGAGGCAGGTTTCAAACTCGTGAGCGCGTTCCCGCCGCCGCGCGCAAAGCGCCGACGAGGGCACGGGATCCGGCGTTACGAGTGGACACCACACGCCTGACGAATCAGGCCACGCCGGAATCCGGTCCTCGAGGCAACTGTCGGAATAGATCCATCCGCGGCGGCACGGTCACGTACTGACCGCCCTCGGTCCGGACAATCTGCCACCTACCTTCATGCACCATCCAGTGATGGCGATGGCAAAGGGCCTGTTGCCGAAGGGGTCTTACGAGGCTTCGGGGGTTGGGTTCGCGGTCTGAGTTAGGGTCGCGAGAAGATTTCCTCTTCCGGGCCGAAGGAGCGTCTGCAGAGCCGAGTAGGCGTCGCAGAGATGGCTTGTGAAGCCCGTGACCCGGGTCAGCGCGGTGCTGGACTGCGCCTCGGGGCGCCGCTTGACCAATTGCTTCAGGTTGATTACAGCGGCGGTGAGCAGAGCTTGAATCTGGACACTGGGTCGGCGGCGGAACTGAGCCCGCTCGAAACCATGCTTGGACTTAAGGTCGGCCATGATGCGCTCGCTCACAACCTGGCGACGTTGGAGTCGGCGCTGTCCCAGTCGGCTGGTGACATGCAGGCGAGCACGGTCTGAAACCTCGGCTCCCCAGCTCCGTTGGAGTTGCCGATTTACTCGTCCTGTAGTGCACTGTGCTTTCAAAGAACACTTCGCGCACGTGTACTTTCCCTTTGGCCGATAGACCGACTTGCCGAGCGTGAAATGCTCGGCGGCGCGAACCAGCTCCGTGCCGGCGGGGCAAACGTAGAGGTCGCGGTCGACGAGGTAGGTGAAATCGTCGATGCTGAAGAGCCCGGTGTTGTTGCCCTTTCGCTTCTGGTTCAGGGTCGGCACGATGCCTCTGGATTCGCATTCCCGCAGCCCAGTCTCGGTGCCGTAGCCGCTGTCGCCGACCAGTTCGCGAGGTGCTCTGCCCAGGTTGATCTGGTGCTTGTCCAGCATCTTGCCGACCGAGCTGGCGTCTGAGTCACCAGCAGCGCCGACCTCGACCGCAGTGATGATGTTGGCCTTGCCGCCGTCGACGACAACCTGGGTCTTGTAGACCAGTCGCGAGCGCCCGTTGTGCCGGCTGGCAACCTCGGCATCAGGGTCAGTCGTGCTCACCAACGAAGAGCGCAACGTCGGTTGCTCGGCGAGAGGTCCTGGCGTCGGTCCGGTGCCGCCCTTTTCTCGCGGTGGCTCAGGTGCTGGTGCTGGCTCGTTCAGCGCGAACAGATCTTTGACGAATTGCGCCGGTTCGGGCAGGCGCGGTCCGGCTAGGGCTCGCGACCGCAGCGTGTCGCGGGCTGCGTTGGCGTCGCTCAGCGTCGAGTCGATGAAGAGCACGTCACCCTGCACCAGTCCACGTTGTTCGCAGAGCTGGACGATTCGCTTGAAGAAGAGCTCGTAGACCCGGGTCCCGAAGCGACGGCGGGCCTTGGTAAGCACGCTGTGGTCGGGCAAGGCTTCGTCTAGCTCATAACCCAGGAACCAACGCCAGGCCAGGTTGAGCGAAGCCTCCTCACAGAGTCGACGCTCGCTCCGAATATTGAAGAGGTACCCGAGCAGCCAAAGCTTGAACAAGACCACCGGATCGACCGACGGCTGTCCGGTGGTGCTGTAGTGCTGCTTGGTCAGGCTGCGGACAAATCCGAAGTCGACCGCAGCCGCGAGTCGACGCACGATGTGGTTGGCGGGAACGGCCGCGTCCAACGAGAAGCTCAGGTAGAGCTTCGGCTCGACCGCTTTGGACCCCATCAAGTGCGCTACCTCCTGCTGTGACGTGAGCGAGAACTGAGGTCGTCGATATTGTCGCCGCTCCCTTCGAGTTCGGCAACAGGCCC
>DASPYG010000146.1:0-4605 GCA_035636885.1 Candidatus Nitrosopolaris sp. | reverse complement strand
AGGACGTCCCGGAATCGCTATTTGTGCCAACCCCCCAGCCCCCGCCGGATAAGCTGTACTAACCCCCTAGGAGGTCCACATGCCAATCGGCGCGATTTTCGCCCTTCTCGCCTTCGCCGGCGTCTTCCTGCTCTTCGTCGGATTGAACCAGGCGCGGCGGTCTGCGGGCGGCGCCGAGGATTTTCAGGCCCGGCTGGCCGCATACGGGGTCACCACCGCGGGTGCCTCGCAATTGCCTCCGGCATCGGGCTTCCGCGACACGCTCAACCGCATCTTCTCGCCCGCCGCCGAGCGCGTAGGCCGCGGTGATGCCAAGAAAGGCAAGCCGTCCGTGGCCGAGCAACTCGGTAGGGCCGACCTCAAGCTCCGCACGTCTGAGTACTTCATGATCCAGCTCGGCAGCACGGCGCTGTTCATGCTCATCGGGTTGCTGCGCTTCGGGTTTCCGGGCGGCATCATTCAGATCGTCGCGCTGGGCATCCTTGGGTACCTGGTGCCCGGCATGTACGTCAAGTTCCGGATCGGGCGCCGCCTGCGTGCGTTCAACGGCCAGCTCGGCGACACCCTGACCCTTCTCTCTAACGCCCTCAAGGCCGGCTACTCGTTCGCGCAGGCGATCGACACGGTGGCCAAGAACGCCGTGCCGCCGATCGCTGACGAGTTCGCGCGCGCGGTTCGGGAGATGAACCTTGGTGGCTCGCCCGACGAAGCGCTGCAGAACATCACCAAGCGCATCGCCAGCCCCGACTTCGACCTCGTGGCGACGGCGTACTCGATCCATCGCACCGTCGGTGGCAACCTGGCCGAGATCCTCGACAACATCGCGTACACGATCCGGGAGCGGGTGCGCATCAAGGGCGAGATCGCCACGCTGACCGCGCAGGCGCGCGCATCGGGCACCCTGATCACGTTCCTGCCGATCGTGCTCGCGACCTTCATGTACTTCGTGACGCCGAGCTACTTCCGGCCCATGTTCGAGAGCTTCATCGGCTGGGCTTTGATCGCGGTCGGTATTTTCATGATCTTCATCGGCAACCTGATCATTCGTCGCGTGGTCGCGATAGAGGTATGAGCTGATGCTCCCGATACTTGCCCTCGGCGTCGGCCTCGGAATCTTCATCATCTTCCTGGGCATCGCCCGCACCCCCCAGGTGAACACAGCCCAGATGGTCCAGCAGCGCCTCTCCGTGTACGGTGGCGAGAAGCCGCTCACGATCGAGGAGGTCGAGCTGCAGCGACCGTTCACAGAGCGGTTCCTCCGCCCAAGCATCGAGAAGCTGGGCAGCTTCCTGTCCCGCTCGACGCCGGCGAAGGCACGCCAGGACCTGATGAACAAGCTGGAGCTCGCCGGGCGGCCCGGCAACCTCACGCCGGAAGACTTCGGCGCCGTGAGGCTCGTCGCCGCGGCCGTGTTTGCGGCGCTCGGGTTGCTGCTTGGCTTCCTTTTCGCCAACACCGTCTACCTGGTGATCTCGCTCGCCGTGGGCGCGATCCTCGGCTACTACGCGCCGGTCCTGTGGCTGCAGCAGAAGGTGGACGCGCGCCGCACAGAGATCCAGAAGGGCCTGCCGGACGCGATGGATCTGCTGGTGATCGCTGTCGACGCGGGCCTCGGTTTCGACGCAGCACTGGCTCGCGTCACCGACAAGTACAAGAACGCGCTCTCAGAGCAGTTCGCCAAGGTGCTTCGTGAGGTGAGCCTCGGCCGGCCTCGCCTCGAGGCCATGGACGAGATGGGCCGCAGCAGCGGCGTCGAGGACCTGCACAACTTCATCCAGGCGGTGATCCAGTCGGAGCAGTTTGGCACCGGCATCGGCAAGATCCTGCGCATCCAGGCCGACGAGATGCGGCGCAAGCGCCGCCAGAGGGCTCAGGAGAAGGCCGCGCAGGCGACCTTGAAGATGATGCTGCCGATGGTCGGCTGCATCTTCCCGACGCTCTGGATCGTCCTGCTCGGGCCCGCGGCGCTGATCCTCCTCAAGCCAAGGTAGAGGCAGCAGCTCACGCCCTCAGCCCTGCAGTTCACCGTTCCCCCGTGGGAGCTGGTGATTCGTGCGGTGGTCGTTTATGCCGCGCTTCTGGGAGCCTTGCGGCTGTTCGGCAAGCGCGAGGTGGGGCAGTTCACGCTGTACGACCTCGTCTTCATCCTGCTGGTCGCGAATGCGCTGCAGCCCGCGATCACGGGACCCGACACCTCGCTGTCCGGCGGCCTGGTGCTGATCGTGGCTCTCGTCGGCACCAACTTTCTCGTCGGCAAGCTCGACAACCTGCCGCGATTCCATCGGCTGTTCACGCCGGCGCCGGCCATCATCGTCCGCGATGGCAAATATCTGCCCGACGTGATGAAGAAGGAAGGGGTCGACCCGGAAGAGGTGGAGATGGCGATGCGGGAGCACGGCGTGGTCGACCTCAAGGACGTCCAGCTGGCGGTGCTGGAGCCGGACGGAACGATCTCCATCGTGCCGACGGGCGTGGCGATGACGCGGACCAAGCATCGGATCCGCTATCACCACCGCGCCGGCTGAGGCGTTAACAACCAGGGTTCCCAAAGTTGAAACGGCCTGATTGACTGATTGCGGTTAGGCCGGTCGTGCTCGGGGGAGGGGAGGGCGCCCCGCCGGGAGCGTCAGTGGCGGCTGAGGAACTCCACCGCCGCATCCTTGAACTGCCTGGCCGGCACCGTGCCCAGGTGATCCCGGCCGGGAATCATCACCAGCTCCGCGCTCGGGATCAGCTCCGCCAGGCGAGGCGCGTCGCGGGCGACCTCATCGCGCTCGCCGACGACGAGAAGGATGGGCGTACGAATCGCGGCCAGGCTCGCCGGGTCCACCGCAGCGCTCTGCGCCATGCCCTCCATGCACGCGGCCAGGGCATCCAGGTCGTTGATGGCCCGTGCCGAGGCGAACTTCTGAAAAGAGAGAGCAGACGCGGTCTCGGCCACGCCGCCGCGCAGCGCGCGAACGATGGGCTCCGCGTCGTCGACTGCTCCGCTCGCGCCGATCCCGCCCAGCACGGCCGAGCGCAGGCGATCCGGGAAATCGAGCACCGCCTGCAGCCCGATGCGAGCCCCCATCGAGTAGCCGACGTAGTGCGCTGTCTCGGCATGCACCTCGTCCAACAACCGGCGCACATCCGCGGCCATCGCAGCCATCGAGTAAGCGGCTGGATCGTGCGGCTTGTCGCTGCGGCCGTGACCGCGGCAGTCAAGGCCGATGACGCGATACCCCGCGTCGACGAGCGTCTCCTGCCAGCGCGTGCCCACCCAGTTGAGCTGGTAATCGGACGCGAACCCGTGCACGACGACCACCGGCGGGCCCGACTCGGGACCGTGGAGCCCGTAATGCAGGCACAGACCGTCACTGTCGAACTCCATCCGCGGCGCTACGCTACGCCATTCAGATGGCGGGTCCTCGAGCCGTGCATGAACGTAGCGGCAAATCGCTGGCCGAAGACCTCATGGTTCCCCGCACC
This sequence comes from Candidatus Nitrosopolaris sp., assembly GCA_035636885.1. GTDB lineage: Bacteria > Chloroflexota > Dormibacteria > Dormibacterales > Dormibacteraceae > UBA10449. The sequence continues at coordinate 1,134 of DASPYG010000146.1, read as the reverse complement.
ATCTTCGGCCGAGCCGTCGGCCTCATGCTCCGCCGCACCCTGGAGCCAGGACGTGGGATGTGGATCAACCCTTGCGAGGGGGGCAGCATCACCATGATCTTGATGAGATTTCCGATCGACGCAGTTTTCCTTGACCGCAAGGAACGCGTGAAGAAGGTCTATTCGAACCTGCACACATGGTGGGGAGTGGTGTGGTTCGTCTGGGGCGCACAAAGCGTGATCGAGCTGCCCGCCGGGTCGACCGCGGCCCTCAGTCTGCAGCCCGGCGATCAGATCCTCATCGGCTGATGTAAAGGCGGGCTTGACGACGCCCCGTAGCCTCGGTTCGTGCTCGCGGGTCTCATCGACCTTGTCTTGCCGCCTCGGTGTGGCGGCTGCGGCCGGGTTGGCTCGTGGCTGTGCGATCGATGCCGTTCGAAGATCCGCCATCTCCGTGAGCCGATGTGCCGTCGATGTGGGGCGGAGGTCGAAACGCCTCGTCCCGACTGCGGCTGCCGCAAACGCCTACGGTCGCTGACGCGCCTGCGCTCGGCGGTCGCGTACGAGGGTCCGATCGAGCTCGCCATCCAGCGGTTCAAGTACCGGGGCTGGCGGCGCCTCGCGAGCCCGCTTGCGTTGCTGCTGGCCGAGCGGTTGGTCGTCGAAGGGCTGGCGGCTTCATCGGCGGTCGCGGTCCCGCTGCATCCCGAGCGCCTCCGAGCGCGTGGGTTCAACCAGTCAGAGCTCCTCGTGCGCGAGCTCACGGCCGCGATGGGACTCCAGGCACCGGCCGGCAGGCTCGTCCGCATACGGGCGACACCACCCCAGGTCGGTCACGACCGCCTGTGGCGCCAGAAGAACGTCCACGGCGCGTTTGAATGGGTCGGAGCCGGCCTGGGGGCGAGACCGATCCTGGTCGTCGACGACGTCGCGACCACCGGCGCCACCCTGGAAGCGTGCGCGGCGGCGCTCAGGGCGGGCGGATCGGGCCCCGTGATCGGTGGCGCCGTAGCACGCGTAACCGTATGAAGGTCGTGGGCCCAAACCGTATAGTTGGTCGGCGTCTGGATCACAGCGGGAGGCTGACGAATGGCAGTTCGGATCCCCGGAATCAATATCGATGAGTACTACCAGCAGCTTGGGCCGATCGAGCCC
>DASPYG010000145.1:0-13906 GCA_035636885.1 Candidatus Nitrosopolaris sp. | reverse complement strand
CAGATGCGTGGCTGGTGCTCGTTCCACGCTACGAACGCTTTCGCCAAAAATCCAGCCATAAAAATCGCCGGCCGTTCAATCCGTTCTTGTCCGCTGACCCCAAAAACTCGGAATTTGCGCGTCGGATCGGCGCGCGTGGATCCAAACGTGCGGAAAAATTCGGCACGTGGAGCCGGCGACAGGAATCGAACCCGTAACCTGCTGTTTACAAAACAGCTGCTCTGCCAATTGAGCTACGCCGGCGTCCTCTGAAGGGTAAAGGAACCCTTTCTGACAGGGGTGGCCTCGGGGCCGTTTCGGCCGTCTATGGAATGGGGGAGCAAAGGAGGAAGTCATGATCTTCGGCGCCCACGCAATCATCTACAGCCAGAACGCGACGGCCGATCGCGCGTTCTTCCGGGACGTCTTCGGACTCTCATCGGTCGACGCCGGCCATGATTGGCTGATCTTTGCGCTGCCTCCGGCAGAGCTCGCCGTCCATCCCGCCGAGGGGAATGTTGGGCACGAGCTCTTTTTCATGTCTGACGACCTGAACGCCGATATGGCGGCACTTGCTGACAAAAACATCCGGTGTTCGGAGGTGGAGGAGGTGAGGTGGGGTTCTATGACCACCATCCAGCTTCCCGGTGGAGGCGAAATTCGTCTGTACCAACCAAAGCATCCATCGCCCCTGGTTCCAGGTCCTCAGTAGACAGCACCCTTGCTTCGGAGAGGCGGTTGGGCGCCTAAACTCCAGCTGTTCGAACGACGAGTCCGCGACACAGCACATAAGCGGCTCGGACCCCAGGGTCCGTACTCAAAGGAGCAGCGCGATGGAGCTCATCAGCCCGAAGATCGCGGCCTTCTGCCGTGCTGCCAAAGACGACCCGGATGGCTTCTGGGCACGAGCGGCGGAGTCCCTGCCCTGGCACCGGCCGTGGGATCGCGTCTTCGAATGGGATGCGGATAAGCCCGACGATCGCGGGCGCTACTTCCGGTGGTTTGTCGGCGGCGAGACCAATCTTGCCTGGAATTGCGTGGATCGCCACGTCTTAGCCGGCAAAGGGGGCCGAGCCGCCCTGGTGTGCGAGGACGAGCGGGGCGAGCGCTCAGTGCTCACATACGCGCAACTCCAATACGAGGTACGCAGGACCGCCGCCGCGCTGCGCGGGCTGGGCATCGGCAAGGGCGACCGCCTCGGCATCTACATGCCGACGTGCCGAGAAGCCATCGTCCTCATGCTCGCCTGCGTCCGAATCGGCGCGGTCCACATTGCGGTCTTCGCCGGCTTTGGGTCGGGCGCCCTCGGCGATCGAATCCAGATGGCGGGCGCCAAGGCGCTGTTCTGCTCCGATCTGACCTACCGAAAGGGAAAGAACGTGCCCCTCAAAGGCATAGTCGATGAGGCGCTGGCCGAGTATGGGAAGCACATCGCGCACGTCGTCGTCCACCGCCGGGGCGAGGACGAGCCGGCCATGAAGCCAGGCCGAGACATCTATTGGCCGGAGTTTCTCGCGCTCGGCGAGGGCAAGAGCGATGAGGTCGAGTGGTTGGAGTCCAACGAGCCCGCGTACATCCTCGCCACTTCAGGCACGACGGCCAAGCCGAAGCTGGCCGTCCACGCCCATGGCCCCTACCAGGTGTACATCCACTCGATGGGCAAATGGGTATTCGGTCTCGAGGAGAACGACATCTGGTGGGCGACGGCCGACGTCGGCTGGATCGTCGGCCACAGCTACATCGTTTACGCGCCGCTGCTCGCCGGCTGCACGACCATCGCCTATGAGGGCGGCCTCGACCATCCGGGTGCGGAGACTTTCTATCGGATCGTCGAGACCAACCGGGTCAGCGGAATTTTTACGTCGCCGACAGCCGTCCGTGTGTTGATGAAGTACGGCAGTGAGCCGGCGCGGAAGTATGACCTCAGCTCGTTGACCCGGGTGGTATGCGCAGGCGAGGTGTTGAATGCCCCGGCCTGGGAGTGGCTCCAACAAGACGTGCTCGAAGACCGCGTGCCCGTCATCGATCACATGTGGCAGACGGAGACCGGGGGTCCGATCTTCGGCAACCCCTGGGGACTTGGCATGCTCCCGATCAAGCCCGGCTCGGGCGGGATTGCGCTGCCCGGGGTCGAAGCGCTGGTGGTGTCACCGGAGGGTGAGCCGTTGGGACCTAATGAGAAAGGGATGATGGTGATCAAGCGACCGTTTCCGGGCCTCACGGCGACTCTCTGGGGCGAGATCGAGCGCTACGCGAACGATTACTGGCGGCGAATCCCAGGCAAAACGCTCTATCTCAGCGGCGACGCATCCTCATTCGACGAGGACGGTTACGTCTGGTTCAGCGGTCGAGCGGACGAGATCATCAAGATCGCTGGGCACCGGATCGGCACGATTGAGGTCGAGACGGCGTTCCTTCGCCATGCAGGCGTTGCCGAAGCCGGCGTGACCGCCCGACCTGACCCCGTGCGTATGGAGGTGATCGCGGCCTTCGTCGTGCTCAAGAAGGGCTACGAACCATCTGAAGAGCTGAGGCGCGAGCTGCTCGAGACTGTTCGCCGTGAGCTCGGGCCCGTGGCTGTGATCGGGGACCTCAACTTCGTGAGCATGCTGCCGAAGACGCGGAGCGGAAAGATCATGCGCAGGGTCTTGAAAGCCGTGACGCTGGACAAGGACCCTGGAGACATCTCGACCATCGAGGACGCGGGTTCCGTGCAGGACGCGCGCGAGGCGTGGGAGGCTATGCGGAGGGAGATGACGCTCCGCTAGCTGCTTGCCCGCTTCGACCTTGATGCCGACCAGGAGCCAAACCCGAGACCTACCCGATCTGCGCCCCCAACGGAGACACGACATACCAGGGAGCGCCGAAGGCGTTGACCCCCTGACCGGTTGCATCGCCGGCCTTCTTGTCTGAGATGAACCGGTACAGCGGGTGGCCTGCGTATGTGACCTGAGTGGTTCCGTCTGCGCGCGCAGTGGTGCCCAGCAACGAGGCATTCACGCCGGCGCCGGCCTGCGGGGTGCCGGTCGTGAGGACGGGCGGCCAGTACTGCACGCAGCTGGCGCTGTTGCAGCTGGACGCGGTGCCCTTGTCCGCCAGGAACAGGTAGACGGTCTGGCCGTTGGAGTCGACGAGAACCTGTCCCAGCCGTGTGCTCCCGACATCGATTGCGGTACCCGAGGCGGCCGGCGCGGCCGGTGAAGGGCTGGGTGCAACGACAGGAGCGGCGCTCGGAGCGGCGCTCGGTGCGCCGTAAGGACTTGTGGCGCTCCCGGTGGTCGAGCACGCTGCCGCGATCAACGCGGCAGCCACGAGGCCGCCCGTGAGAACGAGTCTTGAATGGTTCCGGTACGGCTTGCGAAGGCTCATTTTTCGTGAACAACTATGGGTTGCCGTTACAACGTCTCGTAACGGGACCCGTAATTGATGACACGGTGAACCTGCCCGGCCCGAGGCTTAGCCGTTTGTTCGGCCTCCAGATAGTCTTGACCGGATGAGCGTCATTCAGCGCGACTACCTCGAGCGAGTCATAGAGCAGGCGGCTCAGGCGATCTCGCAGGTTCTCGAGCTGGTCCGGGCCGGAGACCTCGACCCGGCCCTGATCCTGCTTCACAAGACCCGCGATGTCGTGCTCGGTCCAATGCGACCTGTGCTCGAGCGCGTGGATGCCGCGAGCGCGGTCGACCTGTTCGGCAAGTTCGAGCTAGACCGTCTCCGTATGCACGCGGCGTTGTTGGGGGAGGAGGGTGCGATCCACCAGCTTCGTGGAAACCATGCCAGAGCCGGGCAATGCTGTTTACAGGCGCTCGAGCTATATGCCGCGCTCTCGTTGGCCGGCGCCCGGCTCAAGCCTGCCGACCACGAGCGCATCGTCATGCTCCAACAGCAGGTCCCGGCCCCGAACATCGACGAGCGTTATCGCGGGGAGCTGCAGCGACTTGCGGGCCAACCAGCGGTTTCGCCGGATCAAGGCGCCGGTATGGTGGGGACGTGAGCCCTCCAGGCGCGAATCACGAGCGGAGATCCGAAGCCAGTTTGGCTGCGGCGTCTGAAGGTGGATCGCAGCTCCGCATGATGGAGCCGCTCGCGCGTGCCTACGTGAGCTCCGTCTCAAACCGCCCCAAGGACGCCGGATTGTTCGGGCCGCAGAGCATCGTTTGGCGAGTGCACCGCGACCGCAGCTTTCCGCTGGCGGCGATTCGCTCCCTGATGGTCCAGGCACTTCACCCGCTGGCGATGGCGGGGGTCGCCCAACACAGCGACTGGCAGCGCGATCCATTCGGGCGCCTCGCCGCCACGGCCGGCTACGTTCTGACCGTCACCTACGGCGACACCGCCGCGGCCGAAGGCGCCGCGGCCCGCGTCCGCGCGGTTCATGCCCACGTGCGCGGAACGGACAACATAACCGGGCTCGCGTACCGCGCTGACGACCCGGACCTTCTCTTGTGGGTCCACGCGGGGATGGTGGATTCGATCGTCAGTGTCGTCCAGCGCTACGGGCGCTCGCTCGAGGCGGCAGATGCGGACCGCTATGTGGCCGAAATGGCTCGCTTTGCGGAAATCATCGGGGTCCCGGTGAGCCAGGTCCCTGCCAGCACTGCTGCCCTGGGCGAGTACATGGAGTCGGTCGACCTCCGGCAGGCGACGCCGGCGGCCCGAGGCGCGATCGCCATCGTTCTCGATCCGCCGGGCCTGGACGACGACACGCGTGAGCTCTGGCACGATCTGGGGCGAGTGGCTATTGGCACTCTGCCGGCCTGGGCGCGCGGCATGTACGGATTCGACGAGCCGCCTCCACAGGTGATGGAGCGGGAACCAGTCCGCCAGCTCATTGGCGCTCTCGATTTCGGCTTTGAATCTTTGCCGGGTGTGTTGGAGGCGAGAGAGCAGATCGATCTTCAGATGCGCTCATGACCGGCACGCGGCACCGCGGCCCGATGCTGCAGTCGCGCTTCGGTCGGGGTGCGGCGCTCGCGAGGCTCGCTTTGCGGATCGGGGGCCGCTACCTGGCGCAATCGCCACGCCTGATCTTCGCGTCGGTGGACCGCCGCAGCGAGCTGCGCCATGAGCTCGCGCTGCGCACCGCGGACGACGTTACCGAGGAGCTTGGCTCGATGAAAGGCGCCCTCATGAAGCTCGGCCAGATGGCCAGCTACATCGATGAGGACATGCCGGAGACCTTTCGTTCCGCCATGGCTCGACTTCAGCACAACGCTCCGCCGATGAGCCCGGGTCTGGCGAGCTCGGTGGTCGTAGACGAGCTCGGCGATGCTCCGGAGCGGATCTTCGCCCGGTGGGATCCGCTGCCGTTTGCGGCTGCTTCTATCGGGCAGGTGCATCGGGCCATCACTCGGGAGGGCAGGGCCGTGGCCGTCAAAGTCCAGTACCCAGGCATTGCCCGCACCATCACCTCGGACGTGCGGAACGTCGCATTGCTGCGCAGAGTTGCCGGCGTTGCCTTCCCCGGCCTCGACACTCGCTCGCTCATCGACGAGCTGGCGGAACGGCTGCGCGAGGAGGTCGATTATCTCCTCGAAGCCGAGAATCAAGAGCTTTTCGCGCGCTACTACGAAGGCCACCCGGTCATTCATGTTCCTCATGTGATCAGCGACCTGAGCACGGCTCGCGTGCTGACCACGGAGCTGGTAAGCGGTGCGCGCTTTGACGACGTGCTGAATTGGAATCAGCGCGAACGAAACATGGCGGCCGAAACGATAAATCGCTTCGTTTCGCGCAGCCTGTACCGCCTCCACGCGTTCAACGGCGACCCTCATCCCGGCAACTACCTTTTCCACGGCGGTGGCCGGGTGACCTTCCTGGATTTTGGATTGACGAAGCATTTCAGCGACGAAGACCTCGCTCCGCTAGTCGACGCCCTTCGTTTCCTCGTCATCGAAAAAGATGGCGACCTGTTCCGGGCGTCGTTGGAACGTGCCGGCTTCCTGCGGCCGGGCGCGCCTGTGCCGACGGAAGTTGTGGTGGATCGCTTCGGCATGTTCTACGGCACGGTGCTCCGTGACGCGCCCATGACCATCACTCCGGCGTACGCGTCGGCGATCGTGCGTCGGTTTTTCGATGCGAAGGGACCGTTGGCCCCATTCAGCGACGTCCCTCGCGCCTACGTGGTGCTGCAGCGAATCAACCTGGGCCTCTACGCCGTGCTCGGCAGCCTTCACGCCACCGCCAACTGGCGGCGCATCGGTGAGGAGATCTGGCCGTTCGTAAAGGGACCGGCGTCGACACCCATCGGCGAAGCCGAGGCGCGTTGGGAACGGGAGCGCGCGGAGAAAGAGCTGTCGGTCCGCAGCGCATGAACCCCTACGTGTCACTAAACGCGAAAGATGCCGGCGACAAAGAAGGAGGCCTGGCGAAATCCGGGCCTCTTGTTTTCAAGCAGGCCGCCTAAAAGTTCAGTACGCGCGCGGACGCAATTGGGCTGGATGCCGGCCAAGCTGGCGGCATGAAAACAGTCCAGCCGTTCGCAAGCGTGGCCGCTTCTGGCCTGGTTGCCGCAGTGCTTGCGTCAGCGATCGTCGTTGCAGCGTGTGGTGGACCGTCGCCGTCGGCAAGCTCGGGGCAAACCGCGACATCGCCTGCGGCAACGTCGCTGGCACCGGCTGCCACCCCGACTCCCGCCCCGAGCTACACGGCGAGTCTTACGCTGACGGGGGGCATCTCCGCGACGGTCGACAAGGCGAATGCCCCGTCGAACGCATCCAACGCCTGCGGCGACGGCAGCGTCGACGTGGAGATAGCCATCAACGGCCTGGTCTGGACCCTCGACGCCACGGCCAAGCCCTACAGCGGCCCTGCTCAGTACAAAGCCGGCACCGAGTTCACCGTGATGCTGGATGCACCCGACTACGACATCTGGATGAGCACGGCTGGAACGGCCGTGTACAAGGACGGCAAGTCCCTGTCCATGGATGTGACGTTGACGAACCTGATGGTTCCGGAAGGGCCAGGGACGTCCGCCCATCTCCTGGGCTCCGTGAGCTGCGGCTGAGGTTCAGGGAGAGGTTCTCCGACCGTTCCTGATCAAGGCTTCGAGCTTGGCCTTCAGATCGCCCTTCATATCCGGCCGGTAGCCGACGGTGCGTTCAGCGAGGTTGCCGTCTTTGAAGATGATGACAGTCGGAATGGAGGCGATTCCCAGCGACATCGCCGTCGATGGGTTCTCGTCCGTGTCCATCTTCACGACCTTTACGCGGTCGCCCAGCTCGGCGTGGATCTGCTCGACGATAGGAGCGATCATCCGGCATGGGGGACACCATGTCGCCCAGAAGTCGACCAGCACAGGAACGTCCGACTTCAACACAACGTTCTCGAATTCGCCGTCGGTTACCGCCTGAATGTCTGCCATGTAAGAACCCGGAACAGGTGGCTCCTCGGGGTGATTCCATTGAATCCCGTAAATGGGCGCGGTATCGTGCGGACGACGGGTGGGTTGGGTGTGAGAAACGAATGGCGTTTGCGTTGCTCTAGATATTGATCAAGCGCGGCGTCAACGGAGTCATCGCCCAGCCGTATCAGTACCTCTGGCGTCTCCTGTTGGTGGCTGTCACGTACTGGGTCGCCGCCCGGCTGAGCCTGAATCTCGCGCTCGTCCACGGCCAGGTCACACCGCTGTGGCCTCCGACCGGAATCGCGCTTGTGTCCATCCTCGTGCTCGGTCGTGGCGTTGCGCCGGCGATCGCGCTGGCCGCATTTGCTGTCAACCTGCCGCTTGGCCCGTCGCCACTCGGAGCTGCTTTTATCGCTTTGGGCAACACATTGGCTCCCTTGGTTTCGGCCGAGCTGCTGGGGCGGGCGGGTTTTCGCCTCGAGCTGGACCGCTTGCGGGACGCCGTGGCGCTCATCGCGCTTGGAGGCCTGGCCGGGATGACGGTAAGCGCGAGCGTTGGGACCTCGGTGCTCGTCCTGTCCGGCGCGGTACCGGCGAGCAACTTCGTGGCGACCTGGGCGGTCTGGTGGACCGGCGATGCAATGGGCGTCCTTCTGGTCGCGCCATTCCTGTTGAGCCTGCTGCCCCACAACGGGACGCGCCCGCTGGGATGGAGAGGCGCAGTCGAGGTTGCGATCCTGGCGGGTGGCGTCGGTTTGGTGACGTACATCCTCTTCCAGAATCGTTTTCGGCTCGAATACCTGGTCCTGCCGCTGATCATGGCCGCGGCGTGGCGATTCCGCCTCCGCGGAGCCGCGCCGGCAGCGCTCGTCGCGTCGATCGTCGCCATCTGGGCCGCGGTGAACGGCAACGGGCCTTTCGTTCACGAGACCCTGCTCGAGAAGATGGTCACGCTGCAGTCCTTCAACGTGAGCCTGAGCCTTGCTTCCTTCCTGCTCGCCTCGTTCGTCGACGCGCGCGAGCAGAAAGAGGAGATGTCGCGCCTGTACCAGTCCGCCAACCTCGCCATAGCGGCCAAAACAGACGCCATCAACGTGGCCGCCCACGAGCTGGGTGCGCCGCTTGCGGTTCTGACCAGCTACCTCGCGCTCCTCGCCGATGGCAAGCTTGGAGCCGCACCGGCCAGGTGGATTGACGTCCTCAACGTGATGGCAGACAAGGCCTGGCACGTGAATCGGATCATGGGCGACCTGCTGGAGTCCGCCCGCATCGAGGCGCACCCGTTGACGTCCAGCCGCAGCACCGTGGATCTTCAAGACGTCGTCCTCAAGGCGGTGGACAGGGCGCGCCCGCGGGCGGAGCTGAATGGGGCGGAGGTAGTGACCTCACTCGGTGCGGAACCCGTTCATGTGGATGCCGACCCGCTGCAGCTGGGTCGCATCCTCGACAACCTCATCAACAACGGTCTCACTTATGCCGCGCGGCCGCCCCGCTTGAGGGTCAGCGTGACCATGAACACCGAACGGGCCGTCGTCCATGTGATCGACAATGGCGTCGGAATGTCCGAGATCGAGCGCGCTCGTGTTTTCCGCCCGTTCCATAGGGGCAACGATCCCGCCTTCGGCAGCGTCCCCGGTTCTGGTCTTGGTCTGTACGTGAGCCGGCTGCTCGCGGAGGCAAACAAGGGTGAGCTGACGCTCGAGCGGACGGAGGTGGGCCTGGGGACCAGCTTCGCCCTCAACCTGCCGCTGGCGAGGCTGGAACCGGCCTAAGAGAGGTGACAGACGGGCGGCGGTGTCCGTGGGCCGATAGCTCGCCGGCCATGGGCGACTATCACGATCACGAGTGGGGCGTCCCCTCACACGACGACCGCCACATCTTCGAGTTGCTGATCCTCGAAGGCGCCCAGAGCGGCCTGTCGTGGGCCACGATCCTCAACCGGCGCGACGGCTATCGCCGTGCGTTTGCATCTTTCGACCCGGCGAAGGTCGCGGCGTTCAGCGACAGCCGGCTCGAAAAGCTGCGCGAGGACACGGGGATCATCCGGAACCGGCTGAAGATTTACGCCGCCCGCACCAACGCGCAGGCCTTCGTCAAGGTGCAGGCCGAATTCGGTTCGTTCGCAACCTACCTGTGGAGCTGGGTCGACGGCACCAGGATCGTCAACCACCCACGCACAGTGTCCGACCTGCACCCGACGACCGCGCTGTCAGATCGGTTGAGCAAGGACCTCAAGCGCCGCGGCTTCACGTTCGTTGGATCGACCATCGTCTATTCGCTTCTCCAGTCCGTCGGCGTGGTCGACGACCACATCGTGAGCTGCCCGTTCAAACGAGACTGAGGTGACCAGCCGAGAGATCAGGCCCGGCAGACCGGACAGTCGCCTCTCAAGACCATGGGGATGGGGTGATCGTCTGACGAACCATGTCGGCGTCGATGCCCGGGTTGGTCAGCATATGGCCGGCCAACACATCTCGAACGGGTACACGGGAATACCCTCGATACAAGCGTAATTCCGCCGAGATCAGTGACTCGCCGGCTCTCGCTCGTACAGCGACGCGATCGCGCCCATGTCCAGGGTGCCCACCGACTGGGAAGCGCGTTCGACGAGCTCTGCTGTCGCGCGCGTGATCGGGGTCGTAGCCCCGGTTCGCTTGTACAGGTCGAGCGCCAGCCGAAGGTCCTTGACGGCATCGCGCAGCGCAAAGCTCACCGGTTCGTAGCGGTGCTCGAGAAACGCGGCCTTGCGCCCGTTTAGAACCGGCGCCATGCGGCTCAGCACCCAGAAGACGTTCTCGGGATCCAGCCCGGCCGCCCTCCCTGCCGCCATGAGCTCTGCCGCCAACGTGGTGACGCCGGCCAGCATGCTGTTGGCCACGAGCTTCAACGAGGCGGCACTGCCGATCTCGCCCACGCGACGGACTTCACCAAGGTCCTGGAGCACCGGGTGAGCCCGCTCGATGGCCGCCTCGGTGCCGGCCGCAAAGATGATGAGAGTGCCGGACTCGACGGCGCCGATGCTGCCCAGGACCGGCGCCTCGACAAACTGCGCTCCCGCGCGTTCGATCAGCGGCGCGAGCTCCTTCGCGATGTCAGGACCCGAGGTGCTCATCTCGACGAAGATCTGGCTGTTCGCACCTTTCACCGCGCCGGCGTTGCCCAGGTAAGCGGCTCGCACCGCGTCGGCATCGGTGAGCATCGAAATCACGACGTCGACCTTCTGCGCCGCTTCCGCCGGAGTCGCGGCCACCTTGCCGATGCCAAGCGCCTCCGCGCGCTCCCGCGTGCGGTTCCACAGAGTCAGCTCGTGGCCCGCAGAGACGAGCCGCCGAGCCATCGCGCCACCCATCTTTCCAGTCCCGAGAATCGCGACCCGCATCACGAAACCTCCCTCACCGTGCCGTTGGCGCGGTGACCCCCTGCCGGCTCAGGACGTCACGCTACCGCAAGTCGGCTGGGCTGCGACGAGTAGATCTGGGGCGCGGCGCGTGTCTGCCTCTCCGTGGTTTTGATATGTTTTTCAGAGGGAGGTAGGGGTTTCCTCGTCGGAAACATCACTACCGGGGGTGGGGTACATGAGCGTCTTGCGAAGAGGCGTGTTCGCTGTCGTGGGCCTGGGATCCATCATTGCTGTCGCTGTCAGTGCGCCTGTCACTGTGCTCGGTGCCAACACACCTGGGTACAGCCTTGCCAACGTTGGCGCGTACGGCGGCGAGCCGTCGATCGTCTCCGACAGTCTCGGCCAGCTTTACGACACAACCCCGAGCGGGGGAACCATCGCCTACACGTCGACCAGCCACGGCAAGACGTGGACGCAGGTCGCGACCGCCGACCCGAACAGTGGTGACGACTGCCTTGCGACCGACCAGTCCAATGCGGTCTATCTTTGCAACCTCGCAGGCAGTCAAGGTGTCGCACCGCTCCAGGCCGATGTTTGGAAGTCAACGAACCACGGAAATACCTGGGCCCATGGCGCGGGCGCGATACCTCAATGCGCGACCAGCTGCTCTCCATTCGGCGTAGACCGTGATTGGGTCGATGCCAAGATCCTGCCGCCGGCCACGAATACCAGCCAGGCCGAGGTCGTGCTGATGTATCACGACTTCTACGGACCAAGCCAGATCTGGGTCAACGTCTCGCACGATGGCGGCGCGACTTTCGGCCCGCCGCAGGAGGTGCTTGCCAGTCCTGCCGTGACGCCGGGTGCGGTGAGCGGCACGCTGGTCGCTCAGGGCTACACGTTCTGCAACACAGTGCCTGCCGGCGTGCGGATCGTGCCGCCAGGCCTACCTCACGCGGGACGCATTTTCGTCGCATGGATCGCAGCCGACCTGGCGCAGAACGCAACCGGCTGCAACGTCAGCATGCTGCAGTCGTTTCACACGCTCTGGGTTTCCTATTCGGATGACGGCGGCGCGACATGGGTTCCGCAGCAGGCATTCGACGCGGGCATCGGCCACGACTCGTCGACACCGTTCGTGGCGTTCACGCTGGACGATCAGGGCAACCCTTACTTTGGATTCGCGATCAACCTTCACGCCAATCCCGCAACCTGCTCGGCCGAGTCAACCGCCGGCACAGTGCAGTCCGACACGTCCTGCGAATACGACATGTACGTGATCTGGTCGCGCAACGGGGGCTCGACATGGGACGGCGGGGGTGGGCTCATCCCCGGGAGCGCTGCGTCGCCCTACCGGGTGAGCCCGGCAAGCGAACGAGGCACGCATTTCTTCCCGGCCATCGCCGCTGGTGATCCGGGACAGGTCGATGTCGCCTATCTGCGCACCTCCGAGATTCTGCCGACGGACCCGTTTGGCAAAGCCGACCCCGGCGGCTGCGCCGGTCCCGGTCCGGCCAATGGCAACCCGACGACTTATCCACCGACCTGCAGCTGGAACCTCTACGCGGCGCAGTCTCTGAACCTGACCTCGAGCACCGCGAGCGCGACCTGGGCGATCACTCAGGTCACGGCCACGCCCATGCACATTGGTGACATCTGCAACCTCGGCATCGCATGCGTCGCCCCGAGCTCGAATCGCAACCTGCTCGACTTCATCTCAGAAACGCTCGACCAGCAGGGCTGCGCGCACATCGCATACGCCGACGACAACACGGTCAACAAGCTGCGCGCGGCCAACCAGACCTCGGGCCCGTGCGTGATCAAGCATGGGTGACGTGAGACAAGCGGACTAGACGAAACCGGACCGCTCGGGAGTGGCCCCGAGCGGTCGTCGTCCGATTACCCTGAGCCGGATGCAGCAGCCACCGGGAACACCGCCGCAGTGGTCGGCCGACGGCAAGTGGTGGTGGGATGGCACTCGGTGGTTGCCTAGCGACGACTTCATTGCGCGGCAGCTCCCCGGTTACGTGCCACAGCCTTCCGGTTATTTGCCGCCGCCCGTCTATGGAATGGCCCCGGCTGGAAGGTCATTGGCGCCATCCCCCGGCCTGCGGGCGTTCCTCCTGATAATGCTGTCTCTATCGACGATCCTCACAGGTTTGCTGACATTGTTTGGATTGATCGGGGAGACCTCTCCGACAAACGACTCGGGCACGACCGGAGTCGTACTCTTCACCGCCTTCATCATCATGTTCGCCGTGTCGGCCCTCGCCCTGGTCGCCGTTACCATCCGCGCGTCGTGGGCACAGCTCGCGGCCATCGCCGCCGGTGTGGTGGTCTCGCTGAGCTGTATCGGCCTGGTGCTTGGAATCCCGATCATCATCGCCGCGGCGCGAGCGCCGGACCTGAGCCGAGCCAGAGCGTGATCGATCCGAAGGACGTGGTTCTCGCGACCATGGGCGCAGCTGCCGCTCTGGCCGGATTCGTGCTCGTCTTCCTGGGGGTCATCATCGCCGCGTATCAGTCATATGCCGGCAACGCGCCAGCCGCGGTGGTGAGCCCTTTTCGGACCGCCGGCATGGCGCTGTTCGGCACCTTCGCCTTCAGCCTGGTGACGGTCCTGCTGTGCCTTCTGTGGCTCGTCCTGGGTGGGCCGATGTGGCTGTACGGGTTCACCCTGGCTCTCTTCGTCATCCAGCTGGTCGTCGTCTTTCTAGCGGCCGGCTGGACGACGCGCATGGTCTTGTGGCCGTAGCGATGGCCCTGACCCAGAAGAAGCTTCAGGACCTGACGGACGCTGGGCTCGTCGGCCTCCTCGAGAAGGACACTGCGCTGTGGCGCGCGAAGGCCAAGCACGCGTATAACGCAACACATGCGTTCATCAAGGAGATCCGGCCGGATGACGTGGTCAACCTGCTCGTCGCCGAGCTGGAGGTCGCTCCCGAGTTCAGGACATTCCTGGCCAAGAAGAAGCTCGCGCAGAAATACTGGTATGACTGGTTTGCGGAATTGATCGTCGACCATTTCTGGACCGAACTCTCAGGAGGCTAGACATGCAGCAGGACCCATCACGGCTGGCGAGGGAGTACATCGACGGCGCGCTCAAGACGCGTGCCAGCCTCGGGCGCTCGGCCAAGCCGAGCAAGGCGTCTTACGACCGCGCTGTGCGGCTGGCGCGGGAGGCCATGAAAGAGCTGCTCTCGCTCGCCCCGAAGACCGAACCCCGCCACTAGCCCTACGCC
>DASPYG010000144.1:0-11087 GCA_035636885.1 Candidatus Nitrosopolaris sp. | reverse complement strand
TATGCAGAGCGACCGCACACGCCGCTCGACCTGGGCACCGTGTATGTCTTCGAAGGCGAATCACAGCTGCCCGGCGGACGGGGCGCCCTTGGCGTCGAGGAGACGATCAAGGAGCGCATTCACCTCGTCCCAAGGTATCGGCAGCGCATCCATCGCGTGCCGCTGAACCTGGTCCACCCGGTGTGGGTCGATGACCCGCACTTCGACCTCGGCGCGCACGTGCGCCGAGAGGTGCTGGCGCCGCCGGGTGACGGAGCCACGCTGCGCAAGCTCGTGATGCGGATCCTCGCGCGGCCACTCGACATGCGCCGGCCGCTGTGGGAGATGACCATCGTCACAGGGCTCCGATCCCCACGAGATCGAGGAGCTCGCGGGGGCCCCTCGGAGCGAGGAGGCCGGGTCGTCATCGTCAACCGCGCACATCACGCAATGGTCGACGGCGTGTCCAGCGTCGACATCCTGACTTTGCTGCTGGACACCACGCCCGAGGGCTACGTGCCGGAGCCGCCCGCGGAAGAGTGGAGGGCGCGGCCGGCGCCGTCCAACTGGGAGCTCATCCGACCAGTGCTTTGGAACTTCGGGCCCGCGGCCAAGGCCGAGCGCTCGCGGGTGCCCGCGATCTGGCAAACGCGTCGCCTGCCCTGGACGGGTTTGGCCAACGTCGGCCGCAAGATGATGACGCCCCGGCCGGATCTCTTCTTCAATCGCAAGATCGGCCCGCAGCGCACAGGCCGAGGCCTCAAGGTGCGGCTGGCGGCATTCAAAGCCCTGAAGGAACGTTTCGGGTGCACCGTCAACGATGCCGTGCTGGCCGTCGTCTCCGAGGGCTTGCATCGCTGGTTCAAGAGGCGGGGTGAGGCCGTGCCCGAAAAAGTGCGCGTGTTCTGCCCTGTGAGCGTCCGCGGCGATGAGTCGCGGGGTCGCGCTGGCAATCAGATCAGCGGCATGGTTCTCGAGCTGCCCACCGGCGATCTCGCCATGGATGAGCGGCTGCGCCGGATCAAGGTGACGACCGGCGACCTCAAGCGAACCCGCCAGGCCATCGCCGCCGACAAGCTCGTCGGCCTGGCCGATTGGGCGCCGCCGACGTTGCTCGTGCTGGCCGGCCGGCTGATGTCCAACCCGCAGGCGGGCGCGAACATCAACGTCACCAACATCCCCGGGCCGCAGTTCCCTCTCTATTCGGGCGGCGCACAGCTTCTCGAGGTTTGGCCCTTTGCCCCGCTGTATCCGTCGATGGGGCTCGGCGTCGCGATCGTCTCCTACAACGGCGACGCCTACTTTGGGCTTACCGCCGACCCCGGCGTCGTTCCCGACGTCGAGGAATTCACCGCGCTGTTGCGCGAGGCCGCCGCCGATTGCGCGGCGCTGGTTACTCCAGCGTAAAGCGGATCGTGTTCTGGCCGATGGCGATGAGGTCGCCGTCGGACAGCTGCTTCTCTATCACCGGCTCACCGTTGACGAGCGTGCCGTTGGTGCTGCCGAGGTCGCTGATCCAGAACGCGCCGGCGCGAACCTCGATGCGGCCGTGGCGACCGGAGGTGGCGGGGTCGGCGACCACCACGTCGTTGTCAGGCGCCCGGCCCAGCGTGACCATCTGATTCGGTAGCGCGATCACCCTGCCAGTGAAGGGACCTGTCTCGAAACTGAGCTTAGCGGCGAACGCCTCACCGGCCGCGATCGCTTCAGGCGGCATCGCCTGGAGCGAGACCGTCCGCCTGCTCTCCGACGGCATCTCGGTCGGCTGCCACGCGGGGATCACCGAGGTTGCCGCCTCGCCCGAGTCAGGGTCGGCCGACCCGTTGTCTTGCATCCCAGGGTTCGTCGGCCATCTGAGCATCGTCGAGGTGACGCTCGGGGCCGGCGCGGGAGTTGTCGCCTGAGCCGCGACGGGCTCAGGCTCTTCCGCAACGGGCTCCGGCTCAGCCTCGGCCGCGACGGGCTCCGGCTCAGCCTCGGCCACAACCGGCTCCGGCTCCGGCTCGACAGCCGGCTCAGAAATGGGTTCGGGTGCCGTGGCCATGGGCTCCGGCTCCGGGGCAGCCGGCTCCAGCTCCGGTTCGAGCGAGACGGATTCCACCGGCTGGGGTTCGGGTTCGAGCTCCGGCTCGGCTTCGGCGGCAACCGGCTCGGGCTCTGGCTCCGCTTCCATCCCGGCCGGCTCAGCTTCGGGTTCGAGCTCCGGCCCGGCTTCGGCGGCAACCGGCTCTGGCTCGGGCTCTGGCTCCGCTTCTATCCCGACCGGCTCAGGCTCAGGCTCCTGCTCCACCGGCTCGGGCTCGGCGACAACCTGGGCTTCGTCGGCTGCCGGCATCGTCTCGAAGCTCTCGGGCCCTGGATAGGCCGGCTCGGGCTCCGGAAAGACGGGCAGCGCGGCGGTCGTGTACGGATCAGCCGCCACCGGCACTTCCACTTCAGGCTCCAGACCCTCGACCACCGGCTCGGTGGCCACCAGCTCGGGTGACGGCTCGACGGTTTCGGGTTCGGCGATCGCCGGCACGTTGTCGATGTGCATTGTTTCGAGGACGGCCGTCGAGACCGATTCGCCGGCCTCGGGCATGCGCATCGTTTCCAGCACACCGGTCGGTGCGGACTCCTCGACCGCCACCACCGCCTCCTTCTGCTGGACTGGAAGCACCTGCGTCTCTGCTTCCTCGACAGCCTCAGCCTCTGACGATGCGGTGCCCAGGAACCGTTCGTACCAACCGGCGATGCGCGTAAGCCGCTCCACGCGGCGATCGGGCCGGCCGTTGCGGGAGAGATCGTGCGACTCCTCGGGGTAGCGCACCATCTCTACGGTCTTGCCAAGGAAGCGCATGGCCCCAAAAAGCTCCTCTGATTGCGAGATCGCGCAGCGCAGGTCCATCTCCCCGCAGCTCAGCAGCAGCGGCGTCTGCATGTTCTGGACGTACCGAATCGGAGATCGCTTCCAGAGCTCATCGAGGTCGGGCCAGGGTGGAGGTCCGAGCTCGAGGGCGCCCCACAGCACGATGTCGTGCTGCGCGTACTCGCTGACGAGGTTCGAGATCGACCGCATCGAAACCGCGGCCGAGAAGCGGTTGGTCTGGCCGATGATCCAGTTGGTCATGTAGCCGCCGTACGAGCCGCCGCCAATCCCCATGCGGCTCACGTCCACGGTTCCGGTCCGCTCGATCGCCTGGTCGAGAGCGCTCATGAGGTCGAGGTAGTCGCTGCCGCCCCAGTCGCGAACCACTTGCCGCCGGAAGTGCTCGCCGTAGCCGTCGGAGCCTCGCGGGTTGATGTACAGGACCATGTAGCCCATGCCCGCGAGGATCTGGAGCTCGTGGAAAAAAGCCCACCCGTACTGGCCGTGCGGGCCGCCGTGCACCTCCATGACGAGCGGATAGCGCCGGCTCGCATCGAAGTCGGGCGGCCGGAGCAGCCAGCCTTCGAGCACCCAACCGTCGGGCGCCCTGAACGAATGGTGTTCGGGCTGGGCAACATACCGCTCGCGGAGCCACGGGTTCAGGTCGGTGACGCGCGCCTCGGCGCCCTGCGTAAACATATGCAGGTCGCCGGGATTGCCGGTGTCTGACACACATAGAGCCGTCACACCGGAGGCGACATCGAAGTCGTAGATGCGGCGCTGCCCGCCGACCTCCTCGCGCACATGGCCCTCGAGGTCGCAGGAATAGACCGTGCTCACGCCAGGGCCGCTCGACAGGAAATAGACGCGATCGCCCTCGCGCGACCACACCAGGCGGGTGTTGTGTCCCGCCCGCATGTCAGTGATGATGCTGTCCCCGACCGCCTGGTCGAGCCCGATGGTGAGGCACCGCTGGTCGCCACCGCGCGCGGGCACGATCCACAGTCGCTCGACGAGGCCGGCGTCCAGCCCGTTCGGCGCGATGAACGCGATGAGGTCGCCGCGCGGGCTCCACGTGGGCGAACCAAGGTAGAAGCCGCCGGCGAGCTTGGATCGCTTCGCTGCCAGGTCGACCAGGTACAGGTTGAGGGCGCGCTGCAGGTCGGCGTTGGGCTCGGCGTTGCCCGCGACCACGAGCCTGTCGCCATCCGGTGACCAGTCGAAACCACCTACATCCCAGGCCCCGTTCGTGATCTGTGTAACGTCGCCGCCTTCGGCCGGCACTACAAAGAGATGGTGGTAGCGGCCGTCGACGAAGCCCTGGCCGTCGTGCTTGTAGTCGAGGCGGCGGGCGACGCGAGCCACCGGTGCGCGCCGCAGTTGGTCGCGGCTGTCCGGAGGCCGAGGGTCGTCGACGACGGCATCGGGGTCGCTGAGGACCGTGCCGAGGAATGCGATCTTGCTGCCATCAGGAGACCACATCGGGCTGCTCGCACCCTCGTGCAGGGAGGTGAGCTGCCGCGGGTCACCCGGGCTCGCGAGATCGAGCACGAACACCTGGTCCACGGGCCCGCGCCGGCTGACGAACGCAAGTCTCCTGCCGTCGGGAGACCACTCAGGCGAGTGATCCCGCCGCACCCCGCCAGTTGCCTCCGCGGGCTCTGGCTCGAGGAGGCGCCGGATGACGACGCGGCTGCGATTCTGACGCGCCTCGCCGTCCGCCCAGCCCACCTGGTACGCGACGCGCTCCCCGTCGGGGCTCAGACGGACGTGGTCGATCCACCGAAAACTGAAGAGATCCTCGGGGACAATCGGAGCGGGCATCCGGTAAGCCGATTTAAGCAGCAAAGGGCCATCTATTGTGCGTTCGCTTAATTTCCCGGGGGTTCCCGCATGTCGCGCGGCGACGTATCTTCACCCGGTAGTCCCACTCTGATGAACAACACAAGCCGGCGCTCGGCCGCCGTGCGCGGTTTCGCCTGGGGTGCGGTGGCGGGTCTCGCCCTGGTGGCTCTGATGTACCTCGCCGCGCTTTTCATCGGCCTCCGCCCGCTCCCACAAGCGTTGAGTGGGCCCCTTCTCGCTCTGATGCCGGGATTCGTGTTCGGATTCCTGATCGACACGCTGCAGCACGCGGGCAAGGTGGTCGAGGAGTTCGGCCTGATCGTGGCAATGGTGGTCGGGCTCGGCGTACTGGGTGCGGCCTGGGCGGTCGCCGCCCGCCGCTGGCGGTTCCAGCAGCTGGCTCTCGTGTTCGCGGCAGCCGGCTGGCTGGTCGTGATGGTGGTGCTCCTGCCGGTATCGGGTTATGGCTTCCTCGGGCTGAGCGACGGCATCACGACGCCGATCGTGTGGGCGCTGCTGTTCGCGGTCTACGGCCTGATCCTGCAGATGGGCTCGCCGAGCCCGCTGCCTGAACGAGCGGATGCGGGCCGACGCCGGGTGCTGGGCGCAGTCCCACTCGCCATCGGCGCCGCAAGCTTAGGGGTGCTGGCTCTACGCCTGGTGCCGGACTGGTACAGGGCGGTATTCAATCCGCCCGAGGCCGGCCTGTCGGGCGCGTCGCCCGAGATCACGCCTGTCGCCAACTTCTACGTCGTCTCCAAGAACTTCGGCGACCCGGTCGTGGCCGCGGATGGCTGGAAGCTCGGCGTCGGCGGCGCCGTCGACAAGCCGCTGAGCCTGTCGCTCGCGCAGCTTCGCGGGCTGCCTAACACCACTGAGTACGTGACGCTCGAATGCATCAGCAACGACGTGGGCGGCAACCTGATGAGCACAGGCTCTTTCACCGGCGTAAGCCTGCGGGACCTGCTGGCGATGGCGAGCCCCCGCGCGAATGGCACATGGGCCGCATTCAAGGCGCGAGACGGCTACGCCGAGAGCCTGCCGATGAGCTTGATCAACGGCGCTCCCGAAGTCCTGGTCGCGTACGAGCTAGACGGGGCGGCTCTGCCCGAGGCGCACGGCTTTCCGGCCCGGATCCTGCTGCCGGGCCACTACGGCATGAAGGGACCCAAGTGGCTCGACACGATCGACCTCGTGGACAAGGAGAGCGGCGGCTACTGGGAGATGCAGGGTTGGGATCACAACGCGGTCGTCAAGACGACCGCGCGGTTCGACGTCCCGCGCGGCGGCGACATCGTCAAGCTGGGGGCGATATCCCTGTCAGGCGTCGCTTACTCGGGGACCCGCGGGATGAGCAAGGTCGAGTACACCACCGACGGCGGCAAGACATGGTCCCCGGCGGATTTCAAGGCTCCGCTGTCGCCGCTGACGTGGGTTCTGTGGTCGGCCACGTGGACGCCCGCGAGCGAAGGAGTGTACGAGCTGCAGGTACGGGCGACGGACGGCGCCGGCGCCCCGCAGGATTCCAAAGTCACGCCCAGCTATCCCAACGGAGCGGGCGGTTACCACACGATCCGCGTCAACGTCGCGCACGCCTGAGGCGTCTACCCCGGCAGCACCCCGACCGCAAACATGTAGCCGTTCGCGTCCTCGAGGCGGCATTCGCGCCAGCCATGCGGGAAGGTTTGGGTCGGCACGTTGACCGTGAACGCGCCCGCGCGAGCGCGAGCCTCGACCTCGTCCGGATTCAATCCAAGGATGCGAATTTCGGCGCCTGTGCCGCGCTTGCCCTCCTCCGAGAGCCGCGCCGTCTCCACCGGCGAGTGGTCGAGCGTGTGGTCGGCGTGCAGCATCATGTGCCACCCTTCCGGTCCCTCCAGCGCGGCAAAGTCCTCGTCGCCGTACAGCAGCCTGAGGGCAAGTACGTCCGTATAGAACGGCAGGCTGGCGGCCACATCCCGCACGAGCAGATTCACGGTGAGGCCGGTCAGCGTTCGCGCGAACTCGGGCGCGGGCATCCAGGGTGTGCCGGTTCGTTTACGCATCACCGATCGCTACTTCAGAGCCCAGAGTGCTTTGACCGAATCCCACACCATCTTCAACCCGCCATCCTTGCGGATCATCTTGATGATCTTCGATTGCTTCTCCCATTTCGACGTGCCGTCGACCCGGAAGAACTCGTCGAGCGCCCGATCGAGGATCTGCGGGTACTTCGTGAGCATCTGCGGGTTGTGCTCGAGCAGCGGCACCGCCTTGTCGTACTTCTTCATGTCGGCCATGATCCAGGAGTTGTCGAGCTTGCCCTTGTACTCGCGCAGGCGGCTCTCTGAAAAGTCCTGTGTCTCCTTGGCATGGATTACGGTCTCGCCCGCGAGCCTGCCCGAGACCATCGCAAGGTTCGAGCCCTCGCGGTGGACCGGGTTCGACAGCATCGCAGCGTCGCCGCAGATCAGGTAACCGGGCCCGTAGACCTTCGGAATGCCGCGGTACCCGCCCTCCGGGATCAGGTGCGCGAGGTACTCCACGGTTTCGGCGCCGCGCAGCAGTGGCTTGACGCTGGGGTGGTTCTTGAAATGCTCCATGAGGTCGTTGGGGCTCCGCAGCGTGTCGTTGAACTCGCTCAGCAGCGCGCCGCCACCAACCGACAGCGTGTCTTTGTTGGTGTAGATGAACATGAACCCGGACATACCCAATGTCGAATCGCCGAAGCATTCGATGCTGCAGCCCTCGCCCGCCTCGCAGTTGAAGCGCTCCTCTATGAGGCCGGGATCGAGCTGCATGATCTCCTTGACCGCCATCGCGACCTCGTTCGGCCGGAGCTTCCGCCGCAGCGGCTTGCCGTTGATGACTGTTTTCTCCAGGAGGCCCACGCCGAGCCCGATGCCTTCGCAGACGATGACGACCTCGGCGTAGAGGTCGTCGCCACGGCCGGTTCCGACACCGACCACGCGTCCGTTCCTGACGATCAGCCTCTCCACCACCGTCTCGGGTACGACCATCGCGCCGGCCTTCTCAGCCTGCTCCGCGAACCAGGGGTCGAAACGAGCGCGCAGGACGGAGAACGAGTGAGGGTGATCGCGATTGCGGAGGTTCTTGTAGTCGAGGCCGATGTAGGCCTTCGGCGTCATCATCCACCGACGCTCTTCGATGATCGGCCGCTCCAGCGGTGCTTCTTTCCAGGCGTCCCCTACGATCTCTTCGAGGTAGTGGTTGTAGAGGATGCCGCCCATGACGTTCTTGGAGCCTGGCTTGGCCCCGCGCTCCAGCAGAGCCACCTCCAGGCCGGCCTTCGCCATCGTGTATGCGGCGGCGGTGCCGGCCGGTCCGGCGCCGACCACGATCGCGTCGAATTTCTCGTCGTCCGCCACTGGGGCAAATCCTAAGTGAAGCTAGTAGGGCTGACGGGTGGCGCTGGGTCGGGCAAGTCGACGGTGGCAGGCATGCTTCGTGACCTGGGCGCTGCGGTTGTCGACGCTGACGAGGCCACGCATGCCGTCTACGAGCCGGGGACCCGCGGCTTCGATACCGTCATCCAGGAGTTCGGCAAGGACTACGTGAAAGAGGGCCGGATAGACCGCAAACGCCTTGGCCAGCTCGTGTTCGGTGACGCCGGCGCCCGCCGGCGCTTGAACGACATCGTGCATCCTCTCGTGCGCGAGTGGATGGCGCAGCGGACGGCAGAAGCAGTGGAGCGCGGTGCTGCCGTAGTCGTCCAGGATGTGCCACTGCTGTTCGAGAACTCACTCGAGCGGTTCTTCTCCTCGGTGGTGCTCGTGTACGTCCCGGAGGAGGTACAGGTCGAGCGCCTGACTTCAGGTCGTGGTTTCACGCGCGAGCAAGCGCACGCGGTGATCGGCGCGCAGCTGCCGATCGAAGAGAAGCGGGGACGCGCCCACCACGTAATCAACAACAGCGGCCCGCTTGAAGAGACCCGGGCGCAGGTCGCAGCGGTCTGGAAGCAGCTGCTGATCGACTAGAGGCGCGGCCTCTAAACGACGCCGTCTGTCTTCAACGTTTCGAACTGCGCCGCATCTACGCCGACTTCGGCCAGGATCTCGGCCGAGTGCTCGCCAAGCCCAGGTGCATCGCGCCGCCGCCAGTCGTCTCGCATGCGCACCGCCGGCCTCACCTCGACGCCGGCCGGACCGATCGAGATAAGACCCCGCGCGATGACCTGCGGATGGGACGCCACCTCGTCTAGGTCCAGCACAGGCTCGCAGCAGACCTCGAGCCCGGCCAGGTCGCGGTCCCACTCGGACCGCGTCCTGGACAGAAACACAGCCTCCATCGCCCTGTGGGCGTGCGCTCCTTCGTCGCCGGCTGCGAACTGCAGATCGACCAGCTCGGGTTTGCCGATCGCGATGCACAGGGTGCTCCAGAACTTGGGTTCCAGCGCGCCGACGCTGTAGTAGCCCCCACCCTTGCACGCATAGACGCGGTAGCACGCGTACCGGCCGCCGAGCCGGTGGTCTCCCCTTCGCACAGGCTCGCCCGCAGCGTCTTGCGCAAGACCGATGGCCAGCCAGCTCACGGCTCCGTCCGTCATCGATACGTCCAGCCAGCGGCCCTCCCCGCCACGCTGCACTCCGACGATGGCGCCCAGAATCGCGACAGCCGGCTGCAGCCCGCCCCCACCGATGTCGGCGACCTGCGCGGCGAGCGGAACCGGGGGTCCGTCCTTGGCCCCGTTCAGGCCGAGCAAGCCGGCTGTGGCGACGTAATTGAGGTCGTGACCGGCGCGCGAAGCCATGGGTCCGTCCTGCCCGTAGCCGGTGATCGAGCACATGACCAGGCGCGGGTTGCGCGCGTGAAGCGATGGCCAGCCAAGACCGAGGCGGGTCATGACGCCCGGCCGGTTGCCCTCCACCAGCACCTCCGCGTGATCGACAAGGCTGAGCAGGAGATCGCGGCCGGCCTCCGACTTGAGGTTCAGCGTCAGGCTCCGCTTGTTGCGGTTGAGCGCGTTGAACAGCACGCTCTTGCCGTCGGCGGGAGGAGGAGTCCACCGCATGTAGTCGCCGCCCGATGGCTCCTCGACCTTGACCACATCGGCGCCCATGTCGGCCAGGAGCATCGTGCAGAAGGCGCCCGGGAGCAGGCGTGTCAAATCCAGGACTCGGATCCCGCTCAGCGGCATTTGGACACTCAATTCTCGGTCAGATGGAGGAGACACCCCGGGGGCTTCCGTGCGTTAATAGGTCATGACGAGCGGCCACAGCATGCGTCCCGGCAGCCAACCCCTATCCGAGGTGACCATCAAGGTTCCCGCGCCTTTTGCGGGGATCTCCGACCTGGGGTTCACTGCGCAATACCGATCCCAGGCATTCCACGAGCCGCTCCGCGACGTCCCGCTGCTGATCGAGGGACCGCCGCCGCCGATGCGCCGCCTGGCGGAGCTGCTTCAGCTGCTGCGCCGCATCGACGGGTCGGCGTACTCGTGGACCGAGCCGGTGATGCTCAGCGACGAGGTCGTGGTGCTCGCGTTCCGCGACCGCAGCCTCGCCGGCCAAACGCTTTCCGACGGCGCGCCCGCGCATACGTCTTATGTCCTCAACCTCGTGCGTCCGGTCGTTTTCACCTTCTTGCGCGATTGCGCCGAGACGGCTCGGCTGCGGCTGGCCGACGTGATCGAGATGCGGGTCAGCACCAAGAACGCGTCGGTTGCGGACATCAGCCTTCCGCTCGACGACATCGTGCGGTCGAACGGCGACCGGCTCCTGTGGGGCCTCGCCGGCTAGAGCGTAAGGCGCCTACTTCGATGGAGACGGCGACGGGGATGGTGTCGTCGCCGGCGCAGGCGATTGGACCCCGCTGGCGCGAGCGCTGCTTGCCGTCGGGGTGGGGTTGGGGATCGCGACCGGGGTCGCGCCCAGGTTCGTGAAGTAGAGAGCGAGCGGCACGACGACCATGCCCACGAGCACCGTCAGCACAAAGGTGACCGCACCCCACTCCCGCCGAATGAATGCCCAATTCACGATCGGTTTACCTCTATTTGAAGAGTCAAAAGCGTGGCCTTCAGGCCGGATTTACTGGCGGCCGTCCCCCAGCGTGCTGCTTCCAAACGCCTCCAGACGTGGTGACGAGCTCACGGGCGAGGACGAAGTCCTCGACCGTTTTCAATGCCCAGTTCACGACCGGCGAATATTAGCGGTGTCTAGAAGTCGTCGTCGTCGCGGTTGCTGGCGAGGCCTTCCTCTTCCTTCTTCTTGCGCTGGTTCAGGAGACGGATGAAGTCCTGGGCACGCGCGAGGGCCTTCCAGCGCTCCGGAAAAAAGTCCTGGACCAGGATCTGCCGGTCCGGCATCTGGTAGACGGTGACGCACCATTTGTTGAGGGTGCGCGAAACCTCGACCTCGAAGTCCTTCTCCGCGGTCTCGTACTTGACAACCTTGTCGTCGTCGAATCTTCTTCGTCC